>CAMOEH010000145.1 GCA_946612055.1 uncultured Bacillota bacterium
AATTTGATACTATAGCGGCGAATGGTCCAATGATGGTTTGGACAATCTTTTCAAAAGACGTCCAAGCCATAGATCGATTGAGGAAGTAATCAATGATAAAAAAGATTGATCTATTTGCTGATAAGACAAAAATTGGAGCTCAATGTTTATGAAGATTTTCTTTCAAGGCGATTCTATTACCGATGCCGGAAGAGATAGAAGCGATAACCATAATTTAGCCGGATATTCCCAATTCGTAAAAAACGCATTAGGCGAGCATTATGAATATGTCAATTATGCTTGTAGCGGGGATACCTCAAGACAAGCCCTAGCAAGGCATGAGGCTGAATTTGCCCATGAAAAACCAGATATTTTGGTTTATCTCATCGGTGTTAATGATGTTTGGCGAAACGTTGATCACGTTGTCGAAAGCATGACCACCAGCGAGGAATTTATCGATAACGTGACCAAAGTTATTACGATAAGCAAAACGATTAATCCAAACGTCAAAATCATCTTTTTAGAACCCTATCTTATGCCTGGGTCTTCCCAAGTATATGAGCGCGGTTTCTCTTTATACCAATACAACGTTTCTTTACTAAGAAAACATATCAAACCGTTAGTGGATCAATATGTTGAGACGCAAGATTATATCCAAAAACACACAACTGAAGAATTTGAATTCACAACAGATGGCGTCCATCCAAATATTCATGGCCAACAATATTTGGCGAAAAAAGTAGTGGACGCCATCAACGCCTTGTCCAAACGCTGCGAGCAGTAGCTTCAAGCACAGCAATTGGTATTTGATTCTCGACGCGAGAAGGAAATTTGATTGCTTAATTGCATAGTCATTTCAATTTCGTTTGACCGAAAACGAAATGCTTTGGGTTGTAAAAAACAACATTTGTTATAACGATTTCGGCAAAGACAAGTCGTTAAAACTCGGAACGGGGACCTTGCAAATCTGGACACAGAAAGCGAGGTGATCGCATTGAAGGACTTTCTAGAAGAAGCCATAAAACTTCTAAGGATTGCCCTGATATGTCTCCTATTAGCTTTGATAGCAATGCTGTTGAAATGAAAAGAGCCCATGCCGACTAACACCAATTAAGTGTCTGCAAGGCTCCGTTCTTCTGGTGGCATTATAGCAAATAAGCAAGGAAAGTAAACGAAGATGTCGAAAGAAACGATCGGCCCAAAAATAAAGCAATTTCGGGAACATAGGAAACTAACCCAGGACGAATTGGCCGAATCTTTAGGTTACTCTGGGAAATCGGTGATATCGCATTTTGAAAAAGGCGACGCCGATATGACTTATGAGAAAATTCTTCTTCTAATTGTTTAAATGCGGGAACAGCCGCCAAACGATAGAGGACAGTATTTGCGGCCAAAGCGATTGGCTCATGATTTGAAAGCGCATTTCAATGATAAAAGGGCCCCATGGTTGGGCCCCTTAAGTTATAGAAGATATCTTTTAATGGGTCTTTTTGACTTTCTTATCATTTAAATAGCAAACGTTTTTACCATCGGCTTTGGCTTTATAAAGATTAGAGTCAACTTCATTTAATGCGGCTTCGAAATTGAAATCTTCGCCCGTTTGGACTAGATATCCGCCAACGGAGATCGTAAGGTAGCCTAAAGGAGAAGAAGGGGGAGCCTTGATATCCAAATCCATCGCGGAAAGGCGAATCTTTTCTAGAATCGATTTGGGATCTTCCTCTTTTTCCAATTCAAAGAAGAGCAAGAATTCCTCGCCACCATAACGATAGAATTCTAGGCCCGGGGACGGGAAGGCTTTCTTGACTCCGGTGGCAATGCTTTTCAAGCAGCCATCGCCAACTTGGTGAGAGAAGTAGTCGTTATATTCTTTGAAGTTATCGATATCGAACATCGCTAGAAGCAATTGGGTTTCATTCTCTTTCCAATAGACGTTCTTCTCTTCGAGATATTTCTTCAAGGCATAACGGTTTTTGCAATGGGTGAGTTCGTCATACATCGCCGTATCGAGCAACGAATTGCTGATCGATTCTTGGATGTATTTCTGGGTTTCGGCATAGAAAAGGATGGAAACGAAAACCCGTGACATCAGCAAGAATCCGGCGACGATGAGGATATAGTAGACAAACCCTTGAAGGTCATAACGTATTTTCCCATAGATGGAAATCACTGAGAAAGAAATGGCGATGCCCGCATTCAATAACCCCGCGTCTAAGGCGTAGATTGGTTGGGCAAGCAACAAGAAAGCAACGATGACGAAGGCCGTGGAGATGGTCGAATGCTGGGAGAGGAATCCTTTTTCGGTGTCGGCATAGAAAGAAGCCATCATCAATACGGCGATTCCAAGATAGGTGAAATCGATGACTAAGCGATTTAAAAGGGAACGGGTTGCCTCGGTTTTGGCTTTCTTTACGAACAAACGGAGAATAATGTCAGTAAAGCAAAACACAAAGCGGCTGGCATCCCCGATTAAAGAAGCGAGGCCATAGACTCCGATTTGCTTCCATCCGCTGCCGATTTGAAGATAAAAGAAAACGGTCAAACTGATCAAAGCCAAAAGAATTGCAATCAAAGAAGATGCCGCGCCCAATTTGTTGTTGATCGCGGTTTTGATGCGCGAGGCGTCGTCTTTGGTCAGATGATTGACCTTGATTGCTAGTCTCGGAGAGAGAAATTGTAAGTTCTTAAAAACATCTTTCTTCATTTCAGTTAGTAACTTACTATGCTTTATATAATAAAAAAGTTTTTCTTAATTGAAAGAGTTTTCCTATTGGAAAATGCAGTTTTTGATGATTTTTCTATTTTTGCTTGTCAAAATTCATCCGAATCAAGGGAAATATCAAAGATCCGATGAAGCGCGGAATCGGCAAGAAGCGGCGGTGCTTGTCTAGCTTGGCGATCTCTTTCATCTCTTCTTCGCTTAATTCGAAATCAAAGATATCGATATTCGAACGGATGTGGGCTTCGTTTTTGCTTCCGGGGATGACGATGTTCCCCTTTTGGATATGCCATCTTAGGATGATCTGGACTTTCGATTTATGGTATTTCTCAGAAAGAGAAGCCCAAACCGGCTCATTCAACAATCCTTTGTTCATGCTTCCAAGGGGATACCAAGCTTCGATTTTGATGCCATG
>CAMOEH010000146.1 GCA_946612055.1 uncultured Bacillota bacterium
CTTAATCCCATCCCGATAAATCCGAAAAGAAGGAAGAACAAAACGAGAATCACCACCAAAATGATGATGGCGCGGCGATCGTTTTCGCTTAATTGAAGACTGGCATAGACGAGGTAGTTCATTTTTCTTCCTCCTCATCCAAAATGTTCGATTCTTCGTTTTCGTCGGAGGCAAGAGAAGTCTCTTCTTCGGCTTCGATATCGAAATACGCTTCCTCTTCTTGGCTTTCTTCGCGATTTAGAGGTTCTTGATTGAATTGAGTTAATTGAGGCGCGGTCTCTTCAGCGGCGACTTCTTGAGGAGGAATTTGCTGATAAGAGGTAGGGGGTACCTGGGGCATGGGTTGCGGCGGGATTTGCTGACCTTGTGGATAAGGCTGCCCTTGATAATAAGGATTGCCATAAGGATTTTGCTGGGGCGGGATCTGCTGTTGATAGCCTTGGGGAATTTGTTGTTGCGGATATCCCGGCGGAATCGGAGTAGGGCCTGCGCCCGTATAATAGGTTTGCTGAACGTAGATCGTTTGAGGTTGAGGGGCTGGCTCTTCCTTTTCTTCTTTCGCGGCACGATTTTTTTCATCGATTGCCCGCTGAAGCGCCTCTTCGGCTTTGATGTCTTCCTCGTAAGGAAGGAACATTTTTTTCTCTCCTTTGAAGAAATTGATCAAGGCATGAATTCCTTGGTAGAAGAAATTGAAAAAACCGAAAACGGCAACTCCAACGATTCCGACTGCGATGATGGGGAGAAGGAGAAACCAAAGCAGCCCTAAACCAAAGTTCTTCAGGAATTTCATTGCTTTGTAATTTTAGAGGTGTCTTCTTTCTTTCTCAATAAACAAGAATGAAACATTGACGCGAAGATAATGGAGAAAAGGAATAGACCAGTGAGAATCAAACCCGTTCCTTCCGGCATCTTTTTATATAGAAAAGCAAATAAGAATAAGGAAATGATAAATAACGCGCCTAGGATAACGAAAGAAATCCAGGAAGGTTTATCTAGTAAGGCGAATACGGAGCAAACCGTCCAATATAGCGATAAGCCAAGGAAGAAATAACCGGTCCCGGCATTAACGAAGACTAAGCCAGCGGCTAAACCAAGAAAGGCCAAAGCGATTAGAGGATAAAACTTTTCCCAAATAGGTTTAGAAGGATTCTTTTCAACAAGCCTTTCTTCTAATAGCAATAAGACGACATGACTTAAGGCAACTTCCCCTAAACTATAGCCAAAACCGAAAAGCGGGATGATAGCCATTGCTTCTGAGTTATCTCCTTTGCCGATGATGCTAAGCAAAAAAGAAGGCATATCCACTTCATAAATGGCTTTAATGAGCAGCAGAGAGAGGAAAAAGAAAGCCACCTGGACCAAAGCGGAAACGAATAAAGAAAGCATCACGGGTGCCTTCTTTTGATATAGAAAGCCATAAACGAGTCCCGTGAATAGTCCCGGGAACATATAGAAAAGAATCGTTTGGAAATTCCAAAAAGAAATGGCCAAGGACACGCCCATTGCCCCAAGCAAATAGATGGGGTAATAACGGAATTTGCAATAGACGGCCACGAGGCAAGATATCGCCGGGATGATGATCATCAAGAATAACGCGCTTAAGGGTAAGAAAGCAGCAATCAAAGAAAAAACGGCCGCGATGCCAACCATAATCGCGATGAAAGCGATGCTTTGGACGGGCGTTTCTCTCCTTTTAAGCGGTGTCATAACTTAATTTTACACACAAGCGCCATAAAAAGAAAAAAAGAGGAAAGGCAATTTTGAATTTCTTTGCTTTTCTTATTTATAAGAAGAGCAACAAGTTTTACAATATAGAAGTCTATGATCGAATACGAAAAATTACTGAACGAACAACAATTAGAAGCCGTGACCGCGGCAACTCAATTTAACCGCATCATCGCGGGATCTTGATCAGGGAAGACGCGTGTTTTGACTTTTCGCATCGCTTATCTTATCGACCGTCTCCACGTTGATCCTTCTTCAATTTTGGCCGTGACTTTCACCAACAAAGCCGCGGGAGAAATGCAAGACCGTGTCCGTAAATTGCTTCCGGATGAAGCGATGTTCCTCCAAGTGAAGACGTTCCATTCTTTCTGCTCCTACTTTTTGCGGAGAGAGGCTTCTTTGATTGGCTATCCCGCCTCCTTTGCTATTTTGGACGAAGACGATCAAAAGCAGCTTGTAAAAAATATTGCTTCCGATGAAGGGTTCCGCAAAGGTGACCCCATCGTGAAAAGCGCCCTTTATTACATCGATAAAAAGAAAAGCAGTGGCTTATATCCAGATGACATCAATGCCACCAACATCATGTCTGAAGAGGAAAAACTTTGCCTGAAATTTTACGAAATCTACGAAATTCGAAAGCAGCAGATGTTCTCTTTGGATTTCGATGATTTGATTTTGCAAACCATCTTAATTCTTCGTCACTTCCCCGAAGTTAGAGATCATTGGGCTCATAAAATTAGCAATATTCTCGTTGACGAATATCAAGATACCAACGATCAGCAATATGAATTGATCCAATTGCTATCCACGCCCTCGACATCGATTACCGTTGTAGGCGATCCAGACCAGACGATTTATACCTGGCGCGGCGCCAATCAAAAGATTATTTTGCGTTTTGCCGAGGAACATCCGGGTTGCCGCGACATCGTTTTGAACCAAAATTATCGCTCGACCGAGCCGATTCTTAACGCGGCTAACGCCTTGATTTCCCATAACAAACAACGCATCCCAAAGGATTTGTTCACGAAGAACGGAAAAGGCGAACCGGTTGCCTTGAAGCGTTTTGATAGCGATAGCCAAGAGGCCCATTGGGTCGTTGACCGCATTCAAACTCTCGCCTCGAAGGAAGGGGATGAGCCAAATTACCGCGACATCGCAGTTCTTTATCGCTCTTCTTATTTAACTCGCCCGTTTGAAAAAGAATTTGGATTACGCGGGATCCCCTATCGAATCTATGGGGGCTTGCGATTCTATCAAAGGCAAGAAGTCAAAGATTGTCTTGCTTATTTCCGATTGATTATGAACCCCATGGACGATATTTCTTTTGAAAGAATCGTTAATGTTCCCAAGCGGTCGATTGGCGATGGCTCTTTGGAAAAGATCCGTCAAGAAGCACAAGAACTCCAATTGTCCGAATTCGATTATGTTTCCCATATCGTTGATTATCCCGGAACCACTTTGCCTAGCCGCGTCATCGGTGCTTTGAATGTCTTGGTTGCAAAGATTGAGGCCTGCAAAGAGCAACTAAAAGAAAATCTAGAAACCTATGGGGCTACGCTGCGTAACTTCCTGGAAGATATCGGATATTTCAAATATTTAGCCGAGTTAGAGGATATCGATGAAGACCGCATTGGAAACGTCAATTCGTTGTTCGACGATATCAATTCCTTTATCTCCAATAACCCAGAATCCACCTTTGATGAATACCTTCAAAACATCTCTTTGCTAACGGCTCAAGATGATATGAATGGCGGGAATTATGTTTCCTTAATGACCGTCCATACGGCCAAAGGATTGGAATTTCCCCATGTCTTTATCATCGGACTTAACGAAGGGACTTTCCCCAACGCAAGAGCTACTGCTGAAGAAGGGCGCGATGGCATGGAAGAAGAAAGACGTCTTGCTTATGTTGCTTTCACTAGGGCGCAGAAAACGTTGACCCTTACCACCCATAGCGGCTATAGCCACGTAACCGATTCTCACGCTAGCCCCAGTCAATTTTTCAAAGAAGCGAAATTATTCTTCCCAGCCGAAAGCTTTAATCCCGCTTATCGTCCTTATGGAGGAGATCGCTTCAATACGAATCCACGTCCCCGTCCTTTTACTTCTTTCTTCTCCGATGGGGATGCCATTTCTCCTTTCGAAGAAAAGAAATCCGAATCCGTTATTGAAGAAAAGAAAGAAACCAATGGGGTTACCAATTGGCATGTTGGCGATCGCGCCTATCATGAAAAATTTGGAGAAGGCGATGTCGTCGAAGTCATTGACTCTACGATTATCGTGATTGATTTCGATTCCGCTGGAAAGAAAACGCTTCTTTCCACTCATAAATCTTTGTCGAGAATCCGTTCCAAAGGAGGGCAAGCCTGATATGAACCATCAAGAAGCAGAAAAGCGCGTTGAATTTCTCACCAAAACTTTGGAGAGATGGAATTACGAATATTACGTCCTCGATAATCCTTCGGCTACCGATGCGGAATTCGATCGTTACATGAACGAACTCCAAATGATCGAGAAGGAATTTCCTGATCTCAAATTTAGGACCTCTCCTACCCAAAGAGTCGGCGGGCAAGTCGCCTCCGAATTCAAAAAGATTCCCCATAAGCGATTGATGCTTTCTTTGGGCAACGCTTTTAACGAAGATGACTTACGCGATTTCGACCGCAAGATATGCCAATTGCTCGGAAGAAGCAAAATCGATTACATGGGTGAGCTAAAAATCGATGGCCTAGGCATGTCTTTGGTTTATGACCATGGCGAATTGCAATATGCCGTTACCCGTGGAGACGGGGAAATGGGGGAGGACGTGACCCAAAACGTGATCACGATCCCTTCAATTCCTCTCCATGTAGAAGAAAAACGCCCATTTGAAGTCCGCGGGGAAGTGTTCATGCCGAAAGCGTCGTTAGAACGCGTTAATGTGGAACGTTCTTTATCGGGTGAACCTGCTTTTGCTAACACTAGGAACGCCGCGGCTGGATCGATTCGTCAGCTCGATTCTTCAATTGCTGCTTCTCGTGGACTAGATGCTTTCTGGTATTACTTAGTCAACGCCAGGGAAATTGGCCAGCACCTTCATTCCAATTCGCTTGATTATTTGACCAATCTTGGCTTCAAAACCAATCCGGAAAGAAGAAGGCTCCATGGCATTGAAGAAGTGATTAATTACGTCAAAGAATTCACGGAAAAACGCGATTCTTTGCCTTATGACATCGATGGCCTCGTCTTCAAAGTAGATGATTTGGAAGAATACGAAACCATCGGCTACACCGCGAAGACGCCAAAATGGGCTATCGCCTACAAATTCCCTCCTAAGGAAGTGTCGACGAAATTGTTAGATATCGTTTTGACGGTTGGGCGCACGGGAAGAATTACGCCGAATGCGGTTTTAGAACCCGTTCGCGTTGATGGGTCTTTGGTCCAACGCGCTACTTTAAATAACGAAGATTTCATCAAAGACAAAGGGTTGATGATCGGGGATCAAATCGTTCTTCATAAAGCGGCTGATGTTATTCCTGAAGTTGTTCGACCTTTGACGGAACTTCGTGATGGCTCGGAACGTCCTTTCGTGATGTCGGAGACTTGCCCCGAATGCGGCATGCCTTTGACCCGAGTCCAAGGGCTCCATTATTGCTTAAATCGCGAATGCCCCTCTCGGAAGATTGAAGCCTTGATCCATTATGCCTCTCGCGATGCGATGGATATCGAAGGCATGGGCGACAAAGTGGTGGAAGAGCTTTTCGCTGAAGGCTTTATCAAAGATATTCCCGATTTCTATCGCCTATATCAATATGAGCAAGACATCAAAATGCTCGATGGTTGGGGCGATCGGATGCTTAGCAATTTGATGGCTGAGATTGAAAAATCCAAGAAACAATCTTTGGAGCGTCTCCTCTTTGCTTTAGGCATCAAGGAAGTCGGGGTAAAGATGGCGAAGATCCTCGCCCGTCGTTATAAGACCTTGGATGCCTTGGCTCAAACTAGCGAAGAAGAATTGCTTAAGATCGATACGATGGGGCCTATTGGGGCCAAAGCCATTTACGATTATTTCCACGATGAAGTCCATCTTGCCTTGATCGAAGAACTTCGGGAAATCGGAGTTAATTTCGAATATCTAGGCAAAGACACGATTGACGTGAACAATTATTTCTATGGGAAAGCGGTCGTCTTGACTGGGTCTTTGGTCAACTATAGCCGTCAACAGATGACGGAAATCTTAGAAGGAATTGGGGCTAAGGTGGCCGGCTCAGTATCCAAGAAAACGGATGTCGTCATTGCCGGTAGCGATGCCGGGAGCAAGCTTACCAAAGCCCAGGAATTAGGCATTCTCGTCATTGATGAAGAGGAAGCCGCTTCCCATTTAAGCACTTTGCGCGGCAATTAAGATTTATTTGCTTTTTGCAGGCTTTTGAATGCGATTTGCAAAGTTTTCGCATGGGTGCTTTTTTTGCTTCCAGCAGGAAAAATAATGATTACTAGTCTTGATAACTAGCAAGGCTAGTTCCATTAGAGTATACTTAACCCGATTTATCCGTTGAGGTGCGATGATGAAAGAAATTACGCTTGATGTCCTTCACGATGCCAGCGCTCGCCTTATGTTCTCTATGACCGAAAGCGAATATTCGACGTTGCTGGACGAATTCCAAATTCTGACAAAGCAAATGCAGATCATCGGGGAGATCGAAGGCTTAGAAGATTATGAGCCAATGACCTTCCCTTTCGATGTGAGCGTGGATTATTTAAGAGAAGATGTTGCTTCGACTCCTTTGCCTAGAGAAGAAGCCTTGGCTAACGCGGGCTCGGTCCAAGATAACCAAATCAAACTTCCAAAGGTGGTGGGATAATGAGTTACTTAGATTGTTCGATCCGCGAGATCCATCAAGCTTATCTTGATAAAAAAACCACCCCGTTGGAATTAACCAAAGAAGCGCTTGCTAGGGCTAAAGAAAATAAAGACAACGCTTTTGAATTCATTAACGAAGAAGGCGCTTTGGAATTCGCTTCCTCTTTGGTTGAAGTAGAAAAAGACAATCTTCTTTGGGGTATTCCTTATGCCCTAAAGGACAATTTCTCTACCAAAGGCATCCCAACCACGGGTTCATCTAATATCCTAAAAGGTTACATCCCGTTATTTGATGCCACCGTTGTCGAAAAGCTACGCGAAAAGAAATGCATCTTGATCGGGAAGACGACCCTAGATGAATTAGCGATGGGCGGAACTGGGACAACGGGCCATTTGGGAATAACCTATAACCCCTTCGATCCAAAGCACGAACGCTTGATTGGTGGATCTAGCTGTGGCTCTTCTTGTTGCGTTTCCGCTGGCATCGTTCCCTTTGCTTTGGGTTCTGATACTGGTGACTCGGTGAGAAAGCCTGCCTCTTATGGTGGAACCGTTGGCCTTAAGCCAACCTGGGGAAGAATCAGTCGTTATGGTCTATTCCCATTTGCTCCATCGATGGATCACGTTGCCTATTTCACTCGCTTTGCCGATGATAGCGCCATTCTATTAGAAGCCTTATCCGGAAGAGATGACCGTGATAGCACTTCCTCTTTCCGTCCGGTTGAAGATTATAAAAAAGATATCGATAAGCCGATTGCTGGCATGAAGATTGCCGTAATCAAAGACATCGTTTCTTCGATGAGCAACAAGCAGGTTCTTGAGGATTTCGCTTCCACCGTGAACAAATTAAAGGAGCTTGGAGCCGTTGTGGAAGAAGTGGAATTCGGTGAGGAATTGCTTAAAGCCATCTATCCAACCTATTTCGTGATTTCCTGCGCGGAAGCAACTTCCAACAACGCCAATCTCGATGGCATCAAATTCGGACCTTTCTATGGCGGAAAGACTTATCAGGAAGTCATGATCAACGCCAGAACAAAAGGGTTCAGCGAATTGATCAAGCGCCGTTTTGTCATTGGCTCTTTCGCCTTGATGAGCGAGAACCAAGAAGAATTGTTCCTTCGCGCTCAACGTTTAAGAGCCAAAATTGTGGCTAGGGCCAACGAGTTATTTGAAAAATACGATTTCATCTATGCACCGGCTGCTCCAGGTATTGCCCCGAAATTCGAGGATCGTTCCAATCGTCTTGCTGATGAATATTTGATCGCGGATAACCATCTTGCTTTAGGCAATTTTGGCGGATTCCCATCCATCACCTTGCCGATGTCGTTAGAAGAAGGGATGCCTTTAGGAATCAATTTCACCGGCAGGCCGTTTGAAGAAGCCAAGCTTTTCCAATTGGCTAAAGCATTTGAAGGAATCTCAGGCTTAGCGGGACTATCCGCTCGTAACAAAAAGGAGGGAACGTTATGAATTTTGAAGCAGTCATCGGCTTGGAAATCCACGTCGAGATGAAGACGAAATCCAAGATGTTTTCCTCTTCTCCGAATGGATTTAGCCGCGAGCCAAACACGCAGGTTACCCCCTTCGATATGGCTTATCCTGGCACGATGCCGGTAGTCAATAAGCAAGCCGTCATTAATGCGATCCGCATTGCCAATGCCTTGCATATGACCATCGACCACACCTTATATTTCGATCGTAAGAATTATTTTTATGCCGACCTTCCCAAGGGCTTCCAAATCACCCAACAAAGACGCCCGATTGGATCCAATGGTTATCTGACGATTCTTGACGCGAATGGCAACCCCAAGCGCATCGGGATTGAGCGTATCCACATGGAAGAAGATACCTGCAAGCAATTGCACTTCTTGGATTATTCCTTGCTCGACTATAACCGTGCGGGCGTTCCTTTGGTGGAAATCGTCTCCAATCCGGATTTAAGAAACGGCACTGAAGCCATGCGCTATGTGGAAGCAATCCGTAACATTGTGGTCTATTCCCATAGCTCCGATGGAAAGATGGAAGAAGGCTCACTTAGGGTAGACGTGAATGTTTCTTTGAGACCTTATGGCAGCAATACGTTCGGTACCAAAGTCGAATTGAAGAACCTCAACTCTTTAAAAAATATTGAGACGGCTCTCGACTATGAAATCGCCCGTCAATCGGCATGCTTGCTTTCGGGAACCCCCGTTCAACAAGAAACCAGACGCTTTGACGAAGCGAGTGGAAAGACCGTTCTCATGCGCATCAAAACCGATGCCGTTGATTACAAATATTTCTGCGAGCCGAATATCGCCCCGATTCGCTTAAGCGATGAATTCGTGGAAGAGGCAATCAAAACTTGCCCCGAGCTCTATGATTCTCGCAAAAACCGCTATCTCCAAAATGGCCTTTCTTCGACCGATGCCGATATCATCCTCTCCGATTTGCCAACCGCGGACTATTTTGAAAAAGCCTTCCCGGTTGCCAAGAACAAGAAATCTCTTGCCAACTGGATGATCGTTGAAGTTAATGGCTACCGTAACAAAACGGGTTTATCGATTGATGAACTTCCGCTTGCTCCAGAGAAACTTGCCGCGATTATTAACCTCCAAGAAGAAGGGTTAACTCATAAGCAATGCGTTGATATTTTCCATTACATCCTTGAAAATGGTGGAGAAATCGACCAAGCCCAAAAGGCCCTCCACATTGAGAAAATGGTCACCGATGACAACGAAATCCTTGGCTATGTCACCACCGTTTTGGACGAGAACCCACAATCAATCGAAGATTTCAAAAACGGAAAAGATCGTGCCATCGGATTCTTAATTGGTCAGGTCATGAAGCTTTCGAAAGGAAAGGCCAATCCCGCTTTAGTCGCCAAGATGATGAATATTGAAATCCGGAAGAGGTAAAGCCCATGGATAAAGAAATCGTCGAGTTGCAGAAAAAGATCAAGGACGTGCTTTCGTTTTCGCTTCCAAAATACAAAGAGCTCCCTTCTGTTGAGCTCTATATGGAACAGATTTTGAAATACATCAATGATGTTCTTGCCCCTTTGTCTCCTAACGATGAAAAAACTCTTACTTCCTTCATGGTCAACAATTACGTCAAGGCCAAAATGGTCGATGAGCCGATCCGGAAAAAATACACGAAAGATCAGATTGGCTATCTTCTTGCCATCTGCCAACTCAAGGGCTCACTTTCCATGGCAGATATGGCATTGCTTCTTGAACTGGATAAGGATGTTTCTACGGATAAAGGAAGGCTATATGCTTTCTGGTCAGATGTGGAGACGTCGATTTTAACCACGACGACCAAACAAACCGCGACGCGTATCGAGCAGATTTACCGAAAATATCGCCAAGACAAATCCAAAAAGAGTGCGAAAGCCGATCAAGATCTTCGCGACGGCCTCGCCTTCTTGGCTTTGCGCTTATCGATGGAAGCGGCTGCTAACAAGCTGATGGCAAGCTTCATCATTTCCACTTTGAGGAAGGACATGCATCGAGAATTGCCCGAAAAGAAAGTCAGTTCTCGCGAGATCCATCATAAGGAAAGATTAGAAGAACATCAGGCGGAACGTCTTGCTGATGTTGAAAATAAGCGAAGCAAAATCATCGCTAGGGACAAAAGAAAAGAAACGGCCCAAAAGAAAGCTAAGGCCGCGAAAGCTTCCCGCAACATGAAAAAGAAATCTCAAACACAAAAATAAGGAGTTTTTATGAAAATATTAGTTACTGGCGGTCTTGGATTCATTGGATCTGAGACGGTAGTCAAAATCATCGAAAAGGGAGACGAAGCCGTCATCGTCGACAATTTGGTTAATGCCAAGTTAGCGGTTTTGGATCGGATTGAGCAAATCACCGGCGTTCGTCCTGCCTTCTATCAAATCGATTGCTGTGATGAAGAGGCTTTGGATATGGTCTTTGAGCGCGAAGCTCCTGAGGCGGTCATCCATTTCGCTGGGCTAAAAGCCGTTGGCGAATCCGTCCATAAGCCTTTGGAATATTACACGAACAATTTCATCTCGACCTTGAGGTTGCTTTCTTGCATGCGTCGTCATCAGTGCTGGAATTTGGTCTTCTCTTCTTCGGCCACTGTCTATGGCGTCCCTACCCGCGTTCCTTTATACGAAAGCGATCCGACTTCGACCGCGACCAATCCTTATGGAGAAACCAAATTGATCATCGAAAGGATATTGACCGATGTTCAAGCCGCTGATCCGCGTTTCAATATTGCGTTGTTACGTTATTTCAACCCGATTGGCGGACATGAATCTGGACTTCTTGGGGAAGATCCTAATGGCATTCCTAACAATTTGATGCCTTATATCACTCAAGTTGCCATCGGCAAACTCGATCACCTCAATATTTATGGCGATGATTACGAAACAGTCGATGGAACTGGCGTTCGCGATTATATCCACGTCGTCGATTTGGCCGAAGGACACCTCGCCACATTAAACAAATTGAAGGAAAAACCAGGCTTAGTCATCTATAACCTTGGCACGGGCAAAGGAACCTCTGTTTTGGAGCTTGTCAAAGCATTTGAAGAGGCAAACGGGGTCAAGATTCCTTATGTCATCGCCCCAAGGCGAGGCGGAGATATCGCGGCAAGCTATGCTAACGTCGATAAAGCGGAAAAAGAACTCCATTGGAAAGCCAAACGCAATATCGTCGATGCTTGCAAAGACGCCTATAATTTCCAGAAGAAAAATCCTAAGGGCATCGAATAAGCGTTATCTAGAGGCGAGACCACATCGGTTTCGCCTTTTTACACGACTTGGCCGAAACCATTTTTAACGTTTCGGTTTCTAATATTTTGCGCGCGTGCTATTATGCCTGTATGAAATATTCGAATTATTTACTTTTATTAGCCTCTCTTCCCCTTGCTGTCAGCTGTGGGAACAATCAACCTTCGACCGAAGAAAGCAGTGATCCTTCAACGAGCGAAACCTCCACAAGCGAGTCTTCTTCTTACGTTGCCCCGACGTCCATCCAATTGCATTTGGACAAAAATCAAATCGATAAGGACGGAAAAGTTATTGTTTCCCTTGAAGTGACCGGAGGAGATGAACCCATCGTTCCCGTTGTTGCTTCTAATAGCCCTGTAAAAGGAGCGATTACCCCAAACGAAGATGGGACATATACCCTTGTTTATCAGCAGTCCAACAACATCGGTTGCCTCATTTTCGTTGAAGCGCGTTCGAAGGTCGATCCATCCGTTTTCGCCAAAGAAACCGTTCAAGTCATCGCCCCAATCAAAGAGAAGCAAGATATCTTTTTCAAGACCTTCAATCAATTCCGTAATGGCGGGAAAGATTTTGCCGGCGTGGATATTACCTCTTTAGAAGGAGAGATCAAAGAAAGCGAAGATCATACGCACGCCACCTTCCATTTGAATATCAATGATGTGACTTATGATTTCGTATCTGTCTATCAAACACGTTGGAACGAAGTCTACTTTGCCAACGTGGATTATGATGGCAGCAAAGAGGGATTGGAATTCGTGACGGCTAAGCCATTTTCTACCGGTGTCGAGATTTCTGGAGGGAGGGCGTTATTCACGATGATGTCAGAAACTCCGCTGATTTCCGTTACCTTGAAAGAAAAGACACCAAGCCTAACCAAAGAAGTCAGGGTAGGGGATTCTTTGATCCTTCAAGCCTTGCCAAACGAAGGATTTACTACCGATGAGGTCACTTATTCTTGGTCTGTCACTGGCGTTACAGAAGGCTATGTGACATCCGCTTTATACGAAGAAAGCGATATGTTCGATCAAGTCGTTGTTTATCCTGACCGTTTGGTGATTACCCCTTTAGAAGCGGGTATTGGCCAATCTTTCTCCGTCTATGTCACCGCGACCAACCAAAACGATGATTCCTTCTTCTCGGAGACATTGACCTATTCGATCTTGGAAAAAGAAAGCCAGGAAGAAGAATTGTCCTTTAATTCCGATTTGCTTGGGGAATGGCAAGATGATTATGGCTTCTATGGCCTTGATGTTCTTTCCAGTAGCCTTGAACCCACGTTAGAAGAGATCCAAGTCACTTTCTATGACCTACTGGAAGAAGTGACCTTCCCAACGGAAAATCTCTCCTTGGTTTCTGGAGGCATCTCTTTTACGTTAGGAACTCCTGATGTCGAGGACAGCAATAGTTCTTATTATCAAGGTGATTCCTTAAGCTTCACTTACGATGAATTAGAAGACGAATTCGTCTTAACTTTGCCTAATGGCGAAACTTCAAATCTCAGCAAATAAATTGATAGGAGGATATCAAAATGAAACATTACCAAAAAATAATTTTGCCTCTTCTAGCCCTCTCCTTTTTAGCAGGATGCGAGAACGGGGAAAAGGAAAGCTCCACCCCAACTTCGGAAGAACCCTCGACCTCTTCGAGCATGGATATCCCAGAAGACGCAACGGTTGCTGATCTTCATAAGATCTTCAATGCTTTGCAAGATAACCATTTCCTCGTCGAAAACGAAGGATATGCGAAGGAATATTTCCTCGGCGAGAATGGCTATTATTGCGATTATATCGATTACATTGAATATTCCGGATATAGCGATTTCGGATATGTTGTTTCCCCGAATCAAGGGATGTTTATCGCCCACGTTCTCGATAGCGGCAAATTGAAATTAGGCGATATCCGCACGACCTCAACCGATAACCCCATTTATTCGACTTATGTCGATTCCCCGAGCCAATGGCTTGAATATTCTTCTTTTGAAGGATGCTGGGAACAAGTGGTGGTCGATAAAGAAAATATCCCACCTGTTGAAGAAGGACAGCTCCCAACCCAAGACCAATTGGATGCGATGGCCAAAGGCGTATTTATTTCTCGCGATGACGATACGCGTTTGCTTTCTGGCATTTTGGGGCATTTGCCGATTTCCATGAACGAAGATGGCGAATACATCATCGATGCGATTTCCTATATCAAAGCCAGGATCTTGCAAGATGATACCCTTCATATTGAAGTGATGGCCGAAGATAGCGAAAACGACTTCACGATGGCTGCTGCTATCTATGAAGTCAAAGATTATCATTCCGCTTCCTTTGCCCCCATGGATGAATATTTAACTAACCCCCGTCCAAAGAACGCCTATACCGAATGGGACGCGATCGAAATCGAAGCCATGGAGCAATATTTAGGCATCGTTATCCCCTATCCCGATCAAGCGACCTATGCGACCAAATTCACCTGCAATAGCATTGGAGGAGGGCTTGCTAGTATCTACGATCTTAAAGCCGGAGACCAC
>CAMOEH010000147.1 GCA_946612055.1 uncultured Bacillota bacterium
ACATCAAAGAAGTGACGATGCCTTTGCTTTCCGAAGCGATTTTCCGAATGATTTCTTTAGGAAAGGGAAATCTTAATGGCGGGAAATCTTTATTTTTTGGGTGAAAACAAAGGGCTCCGTTATAGCAAATAACGGGGCCGAAGCAATCGAGTTTTTCATAATAAGGAGCAATGGAGCGGTAGGGTCGTCCCGAAGCCAAGACGATCATGATGCCTAGATGAGAAAGGTGGCGGAGATAATTTTCCGTGAAGGGATTCAATCGACAATTCTTGCCAACGAGAGTCCCATCAACATCAAGAACGATCAGAGGCTTCTCATTCATAAATGTCTAATAACCCAACGGCCCTTTGGACGCGTTTCAAGGTGATGTTAGCAATCGCTTGGGCTTTTTTTGCCCCTTCTTGAAGAACGGGAAGGTAGGCTTTCTTTTCTAAGATTTCCTGATAACGCTTTTGGAATGGCTCAAGCTCTTCGATAACAGCATCGGCAACTTCTTTCTTGAAATCACCGTAACGGTAATCCTTGAAATGGGCTTCGGCTTCTTCGATAGAAATCTCTTTCATCGAGGCATAAATGGTCAATAAGTTCGACACGCCTGGCTTATTTTCTTTGTCGTAACGGACTTCGCTTCCCGAATCCGTGACCGCGGACATGATCTTTTTACGGATTACGGGCATCGGGTCTTTAAGGAAGATATCGCCTTTTGGATCGGATTTGCTCATCTTCTTGCTAGGATCAGATAAAGACATGATCCTCGCGCCAACTTTGTTGATTTTGTAATTGGGCAAAACAAGGGTCTTTTCCCCATAACGTTTGTTGATGCGGTTGACCAAATCGCGGGTGATTTCCACGTGCTGGACCTGATCTTCGCCTACGGGAACGATATCGGCATCGTATAAGACGATATCGGAAGCCATCAATACGGGATAGGCAAATAGCCCAAGTCCAATGGCCGAATCGTTCATATGGGCCGATTTTTCTTTGAACTGGGTCATGCGGGAAAGCTCGCCCATATAAAGATAGTTCTGAAGGATGGCATTTAATTCGGCATGAGCAGGGACGGAAGATTGAACGAAAATGGTTGTCTTCTTCGGATCTAATCCTGACGCGAGATAAAAAGAAGCAAGATCACGGGTATTTTCTTCTAAGAAGGCGGGATCAATGGGCAAGGTCAAAGCGTGAAGATCGGCGATGAAAATGAAAACTTCACCCGAATCTTGGAAATCCTTGAAGTGCTTCAATGCCCCAATGTAATTCCCTAAAGTCAAATTGCCCGTCGGCTTGATGCCAGAAAGTATACGTGTCATAAGCGGTCCTGCTTTCTCGGGTATTATATACCTATACGAATCAATTTTAAGGTCAACCTTAAAATGTGCTATACTTTCACGATGATTAAAATCTATACCTCCCCATCTTGTTCTAGCTGCCGCAAAGTGAAGAAGTGGTTTGACGAAAACCACATTCCTTACGAAGCCAAAAATATTTTTGGCCCGTCATTATCGAAAGAAGACATCAAGGAAGTCATCGCCAAAAGCGAGAACGGAACCGATGATATCATCTCTTCGCGTTCCAAAATCGTCCAAGAGCAAAACATCGATTTCGATGACATGACGATATCCGAACTCATTGAATTCATCCGTAAGAACCCCTCGATTCTCAAACGTCCGATTATCGTGGACGATCATCGCGTCCAGGTTGGCTATAATTCCGAAGAGATTCGAACTTTCATCCCTAGAGCCCAGCGCATCTTAGATGAACATTGCGGAATCGATTGCTGCGAAGAAGAAGCAAAAAGAGGCGAATGATTCGCCTCTACTTTTTTTGATCGATCTTTATTTTCCAATCGCCGCCATCGCGCGATGGACTTTCGTCGCTTTGCTGAAAACGCAGGGGACGTGATGGCTTTCTAGGAAGTTTTTCAAGATGACTTCAGCGTCTTGGAGGTTATTGTATTCAAATTCGATTTCGTAATCGGTGATTCCGGAATAAGTGTTCTTATCTAAAGACAAGAGGCCATTTTCATATTCGATATCGACACGTTTTGTTTTCAAGGAAGTGAGGATGCGAAGATCTTCGACATTGAAATCAAGCATCGTTAGGAAACGGGCCGTATCGCCTTTGGGGAAGATTCCTTTTAAGAGGAATGCATCAAATTCCTCACGGCTAATTAGGGCGTTCTTTTCTAGTTTTCCTTCCGATAAGGGAGTCTTCAAAGTCAATTCAAAACGGTCATCCCTTTCGCGGATGCGAAGAGCGATCCCTTCTTTGGCAAGAAGACGGTCTTGGGTGTCGATATAGTAATTGGTTTGGGTATAAGCAGGGTGAGAAGGAAATAAAGCAACTAAAGAAAGATATTCTTTCTCGCTCACCAAGGCTTTTGCTTCAATTTCGATTGCATTAGACATAAAGAAACCTCAATCTTGTGATATTATAACCTTTAATCGCATTATGAACACGCTCGATCAAATCTCTTTCAATCAATGGCTTGGCCAAAACGCATGGTGGCTTGCTTTAATCTTCGCGGCCTTAATTGCTGTTACAATCGTTGCCATCTTTCTTTCGGGAAAGAAAAAAAGCAAGAAAGAACCATCTCGCCCCATCGATCAAAGTGCTTACCTATTGGCTTTAGGAGGCATCGATAACGTCGAGGAGAAATCCTTGACGGGATCGCGCATCGTTTTGAAATTAAAAGACACGAAGAAGGTCGATCAAGAAAAACTAAAAGAAATCGGCGTTGACGGTTTCATCGTCATGTCCGAAAAATTGACCCTCGTCTTTAAAAAAGACGCCGATAAGGCGTTTGAAGCAATCTTTGGCAAAATCGATTAACGAAGGATATGGGAAGCAATATCCTCAGTTGGCAGACCCATCACGTTATCAAAGCTTCCCTCGATGTGGTCGATAAGAGGATATCCGTCTTGAATGCCATAAGCCCCAGCCTTATCTAGGGGCTTTTTCTTTTGAAGATAATCCCAAATCAATTCGTCAGAAAGCGGATTGAAATAGACTTCCGTGGACACCGTGCGTGTGATTTCTCTTCCTTTTCCGATATAGGTATATCCCGACAAGACGATTTGTTTCTTTCCCGATTCTCGTTTTAGCATGGCGAAAGCATCGTCCGTATCCTTAGGCTTACCTAAGACTTCTCCATCAAGAAGGACGATGGTATCGCAAGCAAGGATCTCATCATGAGGATATTTGCTAGCCACGGCATAGGCTTTGGCTTTGCTTTCTTCGGCAGGAAGATCTTTGCCTTGGCAATGCAAAAGCGATTCGTCGATATCGGGGACGATGATTTCAAATTCAGGGACGATTTTCTTTAGAAGCTCTTTTCTTCGTGGCGAGCTTGAAGCGAGGATGAACATATTATTGGGCGTTCATGACAACGGGGATAATCATCGGCTTGCGGCCGGTTTTACGTTCGATGTATTTGGATAAGACGTTGCGAAGCGTCAATTTGATTTCTGAGAAGGTAACGTGGCGTTGCATCAATTCTTTTAATGCCTCTTCCGCGCGGATTTGACTATGACGCATGACGTGCGATTGCTCTTGGCTAGAGAATCCTTTGGTATGGATTTGAGGAGGCATCAGCAAACGATTGGCTTTGGAATCAATCGCGACCAGAACAGCCACAAGACCATCGGATTTGAGAATGTTGCGGTCGTTGATGACGGCAGAAGAAAGTCCATCAAGGTCTTTACCATCGATATAAACGTTTTCAGCCGGGATATGGGCGCCACGTGTGATTTTGTGATTAAGTAAAACCAAGCTATCACCATTATTGCAGATGAAGACGTGGTCTTCTTTCATTCCCATGGAAGTCGCGATTTCCCCATGGAGTTTGAGCATGCGGTATTCGCCATGGACCGGCATGAAATATTTCGGACGGGCAAGGCGTTGCATCAAACGAAGCTCTTGGCGGCTGGGGTGACCAGAGGAGTGGAGGGAGAAAGCGAGGGAATTCTGCTTCACGTCCGCCCCCATTTTGACCAATTTGTTGACAAGGCGGTCGACCAAAATCCCATTTCCAGGGATTGGATTGGAAGAGAAGACGACCGTATCGCCAGGATAGATCGTGGTGTTTTTGTTATCACCACTGACAATGCGCGATAAAGCGGCCATTGCTTCCCCCTGCGAGCCAGTGCAAAGGATGCAAACTTGATTCAAGCGGTAATTGCGGAGGACCGTTTCCTCGATGACGGCATCATCAGGAATCTTGATGTAACCATATTCTCTAGCGATGCCGACGACATTTTTCATCGAACGGCCCATGATGCAGATTTTTCTTCCATGGGCAACCGCGACTTCGACGACTTGCTGAATACGGTTGATGTTGCTAGAGAAGGTAGAGACGATGATGCGGCCAGGGGCTTTATCGAAAACATCCTCAACGCCTCTTCTAACGTTAGTTTCACTGGGGGTATAGCCTTCGATTTCCGCGTTTGTGGAGTCGGCCATAAGCAAATCCACGCCTTCACTTCCCAATTTGGCCAATTTGTCGATTTCGAAATTGGGGCCGACCGGAGTCAAATCGATTTTGAAGTCTCCACTTTCGATGATGCGACCTTGTTTGGTATCGATAACCACGCCGAAAGCATCGGGAATCGAATGGGTTACACGGAAGAAAGAAACGATGAATTCGGTTCCAATCGTGATGAATGAATTTTCATCGAATTCCACGATTTTGACTGGCTCTTTGATGCGGGCATCTTCGAGCTTATGACGGATCAAAGCGGCGGCTAGTTTTGGGGCGTAAATGACGGGAACGTGAATGGAACGAACCAAAAAGGGAATGCCGCCGATATGGTCTTCGTGACCATGGGTAATGAAAAGGGCTTTGATTTTGGCTCGGTTATTTTTCAAATGGGTGTAGTCGGGGATGACATAATCGACCCCTGGCAAGGTCGCTTCTGGGAAGCGAACCCCGGCATCGACTAATATCAAGGAACGGTCAGTCTCGAAGCAGTAGGTGTTCTTTCCTACTTCCCCGAGTCCTCCCAAGGCGTAAATGTTTACAGGTGAATCCATAGGCATACCTATCTCTAATCAAAATGGCAATCGCAAGGGCATTTATCTTGTGTAACGGATTTTGATAATCAAAGTATAGCAAAGGATTCTTTCCTAAAAAAGAAAAAGAAAATCAAAGCGGTTACATGGCCTTGTGATTAGATTTCAACAGAGCCAGGGATGTTTTTGAAGGGATCGTTTTTATCGATGCGGTCGTAATAGAGGATGCCATCAAGATGATCGATTTCGTGTTGCAAGACGATGGCGTCATATCCTCTTGCTGTGATTTCGACTTCGCTTCCTTTTAAAGCGTCATAAGCCTCGACAACGATTTTGAAGTCGCGATAAACCTTGCCAGGGTGGCTTTGGTCGACGGACAAACACCCTTCGCCTCCGGAAAGATAGCATTTGCGGACGGAATTGGTTTTGATGATGGGATTGACGAGTTGATATTCAACCAAATCATCGCCATTGGTATAGGAAATAACGAGGGCACGGATATTTTTTCCTGCCTGCGGAGCGGCTAATCCAACGCCTTCTCGGCAAGAAGGATGCCTCTTTCGGTATTCTTCATCTTGAGACAAATGAAGATAATGGAGCATCTCATCAAGGAAGGATTTGATTTCGGGGGAAGTAGGGTCTTCCACGGG
>CAMOEH010000148.1 GCA_946612055.1 uncultured Bacillota bacterium
AAGAGACTTTTCTTAAAGCGAAGTAGCTTTCAGCCTCATCCTGATTGACTTTAAGCTTCAAATCATAGAGGAAGGGGTCCTCTGGACTCCAGGGATGGAAGGCATTCGATAAATCCAGAAACGCATTCCCTTTTTCGTCTAGATGAGATTCGAGAATCTGCTCGCCATCAACGAAAACCGATAAAGAGGAAGAAAGGATCTGGCCCGAGAAATTCACATGGACGAAAAGCCCTTTACGGTCATATTCCGGCAAAAGCCGGAAGCCAAGAATATAGTCTTCTGGCACTTTTTCCATCCAAACCGTCTGCCAAATCCCGGAAGTCGGAGTATACCAAACCCCACCGTTCTTGTTCATCTGCTTTCCGCGAGGGTGGATTTCGCTGTCGGTATCGTCGATAACCTCAACGCGAATCTCGTTTTGCCCCGGCATTAAGTTTTTGACTAGCCCAGAAAAGGGGGTGTACCCGTTCTCGTGGTGAGCGACCAGCATTCCGTTAACGTAGACGTAACAAATCTGATCAACGGCGCCAAAATGAAGCAGGTATGGCGCGCCATCGTAATCTTCGGGCATTTGAATGAACCGACGATAATGCAGGTGGTCGCGCTTCCCAACTCGCCTTTCGATCCCGGAAAGCGGGGTCTCCACTGCGAAAGGAACCAAGATTTTCAAATCATATTGGGCCGGCGGATTATTGCTCTGGTCGATGGCAAAATCCCATTCTCCATTCAAAATCACGAACTCTTTCCGCCTGAATTGGGGATCAGGGTGTTCCGAAAGGACATGCTCTCGGTCGATTTTCAATCCTTCTTTTGTGAACATAACGCCTAATTGTAACCTTTTCTTACCGTTAGGGTAAAATATACCCTATGAATATTCAGAAAATTCAAAAATACGTCGCCGAAGAGAATGCCGATGCGTGGGTTCTCGTTGACTATGAATGCAAGAATCCGGTCATGAACGCCTTGCTTGGGCCCAAAATGCTGACTAGGAAGATCTTTATGGTGATCCCCAAGGAAGGGAAGCCCTATTTGATCGTTCATTTCATCGACACGGTTTATCTAAAAGACGAAGAGACCAAGAAGAATTTCGATTTGAAGATATACAAAACCTGGCGCGAAATGCTGGCTTTGGAAAAAGAATCCCTCTCCGCTTACAAAACCGTTTTGATGGACGTTTCCGAATACGGATTATTGCCAAGGGTATCCCTTGCAGATTGGGGATCGGTTGAATATGTTCGTTCCTTAGGCTTGACGGTTAAGCCAAGCGCGAATGTTCTTCAGCAAATCACCGCGGTTTATTCCGAACGCGCTTATCAATTGCAGCGGAAGGCTTGCGATTTGACTCTTAAGATCAAGGATGAGGCTTTCGCAAAAATCAAAGAACTGATCTTAGAAAAAGGCGAGGCAGATGAATACGAGGTTCAGCAATTCATCGCCGATCGCTTCCACGAAGAAGGCATGGTGTTTGATGATCCACCTTTGGTGGCGGTCGGGAAAAACGCCAGCGATCCTCATTATTCTCCAACCAAGGACATCCATGACAAGATCCACGAAGACGATCTCGTTTTGATTGATATGTGGGCGAAGATGGATGACCCCGAGGGCGTTTATGCCGACATTACTTGGATGGGTTATGTCGGAAAGGAAATCCCCCAGATCTACGTGGACCGCTTCAACATCGTCAAAGCTGCGCGCGACGCTGTGATCGCCTTTTTAGAAAAAGAAATCCCTCTCCGGCCAGTCATGGCTTATGAAGCCGACGATGTCGCCAGAAAGGTGATCGAAGATGCAGGATATGGCGAATATTTCGTCCATCGCGTTGGCCACAATATCGCCGTCGACGTTTCTCCTCACGGGCCTGGAGCCAATTTGGATGATTACGAATCCAAAGACAACCGGCTTCTTTTAGAAGGAACGAGCTTCTCGGACGAGCCAGGGATCTATGCGCCGGATTTTGGCGTCAGGAGCGAAACCAATCTCCACATCAGAAATAGAAGATTGGAGGTCGTTGCTGGTCTCCAGGATGAAATTATTCCGATTCTAAAATAATGAAAGGCCTTATGGCCTTTTTAATTACTCATCCGTTTTAGAATCGCATTGATCTCGGCCATTTTTTCATCGAGCTCTTCTTGGTCTTTCGCGTTTCTCACGCAGTGTTCCAAATGGGCGGTAATAACATCGTTATTCGCTTTTTTAAGCCCGGAGATAGCAGCTAAAAGCTGATTGGAGATATCGATGCAATAATCGTCGTTGTCGATCATGGCGACGATTCCGTCCAATTGCCCCTTAACGATTGCGATTTGATGTTTGATTTTCTTGTGGTCGGCTTTCATTATTCAAGTCCTTCAAAACGATAGCCAGCGTCCTCAAGCGCGTTTTTGATAACCTCTTCAGAAAGGGGTTCATCCACTTTTAAAACTGCTTCTTTCTTCTTCAGATTGACATCGGCTTTCTTCACTCCGGGAAGAGCAGAAAGAGTCTTATCGACCATGCGAACACAGCCTTCGCACATCATTCCTCCAACTTTGACGATTTGTTTTTTGCTCATTGTTCAGCCTCCTTCTTTGCTTTTTTAAACAATCTAAGACGCAATGCGTTCAAAACGACGGTGACTGACGAAATCGACATGGCGATCGACCCATACATCGGTAGCATGGAGACATAGGGGTGCAAAACACCGGCCGCAAGGGGGATCAAAAGCACATTATAAAGGAATGCCCAAAGAAGGTTTTCTTTAATGTTCAAAACAACTTTATGACTGAGTGCCAATGCAGAGGAAACATCAGATACGTCGCTGTTCAC
>CAMOEH010000149.1 GCA_946612055.1 uncultured Bacillota bacterium
GTTGTAGGCTTTGACAACGCGCACCCCGTCTAGATTTTGGGATAAGGCATCGACGACAACAGCTTCGGCATCATCGCTTTTGCGGTATTTCTTTCTGACTTGTTTGATCATGAAGAAGGAATAGACGAAGAAGAAGGGCAATATGGCAAAGGAAGCTAACGTCAATTTCCAAGAGATTTGAAGCAAGATGACGAAACCAAGAGTGACCACGAACAAGGTATAGGTCATCTGGGAGGTCTGCATCATCATGAAGCGGCGCACCAAATCCAGGTCACGGGTCGCGGTTTGGATGAGGTCTCCTTCTTTTTGGGATTTATAGGAGGCATATTCCATCGCGTTGATCCGCGAAAAAACCTCTAGCTGCATCGTCTTGAAAATCTTCGAAGCGGCTTTTGCCCGAGCGAAATTCCTTGCGATCAAGAAAGAAGCCGACGATAAAGCCGAGGCAGAGACCGCAATTGGCAAGATGAAGGTATGGTCATAAAGCCAAGAAGCCCCGTTTCCCCCCGATAAAAGGGCGATCACGGCTTTTTCCAGATAGACCGCTTGATCTAGTTCATGGGTTAATGTATCAACCAAAACTTTGGAAAGGAATGTCGTGAAAACGGAGAAGAAGACGACCATGAATTGAAAAAAGAACATCGAAAGATAGATGCCCCAGTTTCCGCGAATCATCCTTTTGTAGATCGAGAAAAGGTTTTTCATGGTCATATTACTTTACACACGCAACCGCGCGGATGCAAAACCGATGATGGATGGAAACAAATTTTATGCAAAAGAGTTTCTTTTGGTTTAAATCTCGTTTTAGATACTTGAAAAAAGGAAACGCGATTTTACAATGGCCTCATGAGAAGAACATCACCAGATCGCGATGTGAAAAATGAAATCGCGGAAGAATTTATTCGTCAATTTAACCAAAAAGGCGTGGATTTGACCCTTGATGAAATCTGTCAAGCCATCCACATTTCGAAAAAGACCATCTACCGTTATTATGGCGGGAAAGATGATATTTACGATTACATTTTGAGCCAGATCGCGAAAGAAATCGCCGAAACCCAAGATCGGATTTCTGCCGATGAGAGTATCCCGCTGAAAGAGCGTCTATATCGTGCTTTGACGATTCAATCCTCCTGGGAAGCGAAGATCGAAATATCGCGTCTAATGGAATTAAAAGATGGCGAACCCGCGTTCTATCAAAAGGTTTTGGCTTCTTATGAAGTCAAATGGGATAACATTTTCCGCCTTCTTGATGAAGGTAAAGCAACCGGCTTGGTGAGAAAAGATCTTGATACCGCCTTCTTGGTCACCCTGTTAACTCGCGGGATGCAGGCTATTTTCGGGTCTGGAGTCTTCTCTTCCATGAGCTACCACGAAGCCCTGGAACAAATGGTCAAAGTGGTGCTTAACGGCGTTCTTGTTTCCGCCTAATTTTTGGCGAATTATTCGTCATTGTCCAATCGTTCTTAAAGAGGCCTTGCCAAAACGCTCGGCTTCTTTATATTTATTAATACTGCCTTTGGCAAGCTTGCATGTTTTACCTATTCAAATACCTCAAATGAAAACAATGGCTCTTCTTGGCCATCGCTGCCGGACTAATCGTCTTGCTTCGTTGCCAGAAGGAGTGGATACCTTCATCGATGAGGGGTCATCTTTATCCGAAGGCCAAAAGCAGCAGCTGACGATTGCTCGTGGCATGATCAAAGATTCGCCGATGCTCATTCTTGATGAAGCGACTTCTTCCGTTGATACCCGCACGGAGAAGAAAATCCAAAAGGCTATGGATGAATTAACTAAGGGCAGGACAAGCTTCGTTATCGCCCACCGTTTATCCACCATCAAGAACGCGGATATCATCCTCGTCATGAAAGATGGCGACATCGTAGAGCAGGGAACGCATCACGAATTGTTAAGCAAGCAAGGGTTCTACGCCGAGCTATATAATTCACAATTCCAGCCAATTTAAAAACCCGCAAAAACGGAATAAAAACTCCTAATTGCGGTTTTTTCGATTGCATTTTAACGACTAACAAAAAAGAAAAATCTAGATTCGCTGCTCGTTTATAAACAAACGAGGGTGCGTTTTCTTTGGCAAAGAGGTAAACTACCTCTCGATGAAAAAGGCATTGGTTCCAGTTGCGATTTCCTTCCTTTTGCTTTCGTGCGGCTTCCGTCCAAACAAAACGATTTCCTCCTCCGATTCAAGTGAGGCTTCTTTGCCAACTTCGTCTTCAACAGAAGAGGAATCAACTCTCACCATCGTCACGGATAGCGATAGCTCTACTAGCGAGACTTCTATCCCCGAACCATCTTCCTCTATATCGAGCGAAGACGAACCTATTTCTTCTATTGACCCACAAAGTGATCCCTCTTCCTCGGAAACCGAATCTAACAAAGAGCCCTCTTCTGCCGATTCCGAATCTAGCGAAGAGCCCTCTTCTACCGATGTCGAATCTAGCGATGTCTCTTCGTCTGAAATCCCTGTTTTAAGAACGCTTGTTCTCGATAAAAATAACGGCAAAATCACAGGGAGCTACTCTACTAGTGAAAGTAGATCGCAAGCCACTCTTCCTACGGGAGATCCTTATCTCATCGGTTTCGTTAACTGCATGGGTTCTTCAACATCTGGCTTTGAATTTGCCCAGATGAAGAAAAGCTCTGGAAGTCTATATTCGCTTACTTCCTTGCCTAGCATTCAATCGATCTCGGTGAAATTTAAAACTTCTGACAAATTGAAATTGGAAATCACTTCCTCTACGGATCGTTCCTATCAACTGTCTTTCGATAGCATTACTAGCGGAAATACTTATTCTCTTTCCGGGGAAGGAAATTATTTCCGCCTCTATGCCAAATCCAATGCCGTCTATATTGATTCCATCACGATCGTCTATGCGGATTCTTATTTCCCCAATCCCGATATTTCTTCTGAGGAACCGTCTTCTTCGGAGGAGCCCTCTTCTTATGAACCCTCTTCCTCTTCTAGCAGCAGTTCCTCCTTTGAACCGGCTGATGCTTCGACCTACTATGCTTCGATTAGCTCTTCTGCATCGGGCGCGGCATTAAAAACATCCTTATTCCATTTGATCGAGGATCATGTTAACAAAGGATATGACTTTGCTTACGAAGCTTATAAGACAACCGATGTTGACGATAACGGAAAGATCATCGATATCTATTCTTCCTATCATTGGGATCCAGAAACCGATCATCAAGGCGCCCCAGGAAAAGGGAATTACACAGAGGAAGGTCAGCTATTTAACCGCGAGCACACGGTCCCTCAAAGCATCTTCAATGAAGCAGCCCCAATGAAATCCGATCTTCATCATCTTTTGCCAACCGATGGATACGTGAATAACCGAAGGAGCAATTTCCCCCATAGCGAAGTTACTTCCGTCAAATACACTTCAACCAATGGATGTAAATTAGGAACGAGCACCGCCCCCGGCTATAGCGGAACCGCCTTCGAAGTTCCTGATCAATATAAAGGCGACATCGCCCGCATCTATTTCTATATGGTCACGCGATATGAAGATAAATTGAGCAGCTGGAAAAGCTTTGCCGCCTTTGATCATAATTCCTACCCTGGCCTTTCGAGCTGGGCAAAGGATTTGTATTTGAAATGGTCGGATGAAGATCCGGTCTCGGATAAAGAAAGAAAACGAAACGACGAAATCTATAAATACCAAGAAAACAGGAATCCCTTTATCGATCATCCAGAATACGCCCATCGCATTTGGGGATAACTCCATTAACAAAAAAAGACATCCCAGCATGAGGGATGTCGTTTTTTCTATTGGTGCCGACTGCCGGACTCGAACCGGCATGAGTTTTGAAGCTCGAGGGATTTTAAGTCCCTTGCGTCTACCATTTCGCCAAGTCGGCTTATAAAGCCCGCGAGCAATATTTTGCCACGATTTGCGCTCAAGGTTTAGCAAAAAAAGAAAAATCTGATTTTTGAGCGAATTCGTAAATCCCAATTGCGGCCGCATTATCGAGATTAAGACTATCGATATAAGGGGTGTGTGGAATCAATACTGGCGTCCCTTTTTCGAGGAAAGAAGCAGGGAGTCCAGTGGCCTCATTTCCAAAAATGATCGACCACGGGGATTGGATTTTGACTTCATGCAACGCCGTCTTGGCTTGAAGCATAAATGGATAGAGGTGGTGGCTAGGATGATCTTTTTCGTATTGGGCGAAATCATCATAGAGACGATAACGAATATGGAATAGTGCCCCCATCGATGCACGAACCACTTTTGGATCGAATAAATCAGAAGCAGGGCGGATGATGACCAAATCATTGATTCCAAAGCCGACGCAAGAACGGATGATTGTTCCCAGATTGCCCATGTTAGAAGGGTTGACCAAGACAACATGGTTATGCTCTTTGGAAAGATCGTCTTCGAATTTGGCGAATTCGGCGACGACCATCGTATTGTCTTTTTGGGAAAGGTCTTTGAAGATCTTTTTATTATTCTCGATGACGGCAACATGGTTTTCCTTTGCTAAGGCTAGAAGGCGATGATAGGTGTCGTCTCTTTTTTGTTTCTCGGAAATATAAAGCCGTTTGATTAATTCTGGCCGTGTTTTGAATAATTCGAAGGTAAGGGTAGTGCCTAGAGCAAACGAAGTTGTCCCGCTTTTTTCGTATTTGATCATGGCCACATTATCCTTTTCTTAAACAGGAAAAGAAACTTTTTTTGAAAATCGCCTCTTTTTCTCCCTATAGATAAAGGGAGGGCATTTATGCAAAAAGAATCATCATTGGTCGTTGGAAAAATCACCAAACAGGTCGAGGATTTGCTTCGCTTCACTATCCTTCATGACAACAAAGTCTATTTGGAGGAAGAGGAATTAAACCAAATGGCAAAGGATTATCCATCTTCTTATCTTAGACGCGTAGAAGAAATCTCTTCGATCCTTCAGCATCCTGATTTCGTGGGGAAGAAAGGAGAAGAGCTCCATTATTTCCGCTTCTATTACTTAAGTAACGGCTTTTCTTGTTATGACGTGACCTTAATTCGGAAAGGAAGGCCAAAGAAATGGTGCTTTCTTTCCTTTGCTCCGAGAAAAGAATTCAAGGAAATCCTGCCTTTAGAACGCTACCCAGTTGTTTTAAGAAGAAAAAAGAAAGAAGCGATATAATGGAAGCGTGAAGAAATCGATTCTCTTTTTTGTCCTTGCTCTAGCCACGTCTGCCTTGATTTTATATACCTCGACTTTAACTGGGCATAACGCGGGGGTAGCAGAAAAC
>CAMOEH010000150.1 GCA_946612055.1 uncultured Bacillota bacterium
AAAGGAAGGATGCTTGCTCATCGAATCGAAGAGATCGGCCACCAACGCAGTGAGCGTTATCTCCGGGAATAAATCCAAAACAATCGATAATCTCTCAGGATTTTCAAGGTGATTGATGTAGCTTGCAGCGTTGAAGATCACGATGCCAGATAACCCATCATCTTTGAAGAGGACCTCCCCTTCTTCTTCCCTGGCGACCACATCCCCCAAGAGGATCGTGACTTTGGCTTTGTGGCGTTGCCCGCTGATGGATTTGGTCTTTTCTTTTGTCTTGATGGGGCAAAGACCGGGCTTCAACGGAACGATCTTGTAGCCATGTTTTTCAAAGACGGGAAACAAAGAGCCATCGCTTCCAAGATTGGCTTGCGACTTGCCGCCGGTCACGAAGACCAATTCGTCAAAAGAGAGCGCACCTGCATCGGTTTTTAAAGTGCAAGGCTCGCCATTTTCGTAGTCCAAAACCTTTGTGGACATATGAAGGATGACACCGAGATCCTCAAGAACCTGAGCGAGATAATGGACGTAGGAAGGCGCGCTGAAGGAAACCGGATAAACGTAATCCTGATCCTTTTCCTTCTTTAAGATGACGCCCAAGGAAGCGAGTTGGTGCTGAAGCTCGCCAAAAGGATAATCCTTTTGATATTTCTGGAAGAAAGACGGGTGATTGAAGTGTTCCCCCGAGGTGTTGATATTCAAAACGTTGGCATGGCCGTTCCCGGTCGCTAAAAGCTTTCTTCCGAGTTTTTCGTTCTTGTCGAAAAGATGAACCTCGTACTCCGGATGGTTCTTCTTCAAGAAGATGGCGGCGTATAAGCCTGCGCCCGAGGCGCCGATCACTGCTATTTTCATCGCTCCAATTATAGAAGCGAGGCCTCTTCTTTACGAGAAGGGCTGACCCATTTTTGACAATTTGACATTTGTGTGGGCGCTTCCTTGGTAGTCTTCGACCGACCTTGCTACAATAGCCGCGTGAAAGAAGCCGGACTCCGATTCGAATCCCCCGCCCTCTACTTCCAAGAGGCGACTTCCCTCTTGCTTGGCATCCAAGAAGACGCCAGAAGAGCAGGCGTCGTTGGCATCGCCAGAAGCGATTTGATTCAGAGCTACCGTGCGCTCGTTGAAAAGGCCATCATCACCGCGGCAAAAGAGAAGAATCTCTCCTTGGAAGAGACATTCTCCTTCTTAAAATGCTTTGGTGAGGAAACCGATGATCTGATTGATCCGCATCCTCTCCAGGATTACTTTGCCGCCTTCAACGGCCACATCAAAGGCGAGCGGTTCTTGGCGTGGGAGGATTTCACGTACCGCATCGTTGATTGCTTTGGCCATTCTTTGAACCTTGGCGAATACCAAGTGCTCCAGGCCATTCGCAACCTGGAGGAGCTCCTCTTCAAACCCGCCATCTCCACCGCAAGTGAGTTGGTGGATTATTCTTTCTAAAAGGTCGTGCGCGGATTCATAATTGATAAGGTGTAAGAAAATGAAGAAATTGATTCTCGTTTCCGGTCCTGCCGGCATTGGCAAATCGACTTACTGCAAGAAATATGCCGCAAGTCATCCTGACGAAAAGGTTGTTATCATTGCGGCGGACGATACCCGCAAAGAAATGTATGGCGGATACGACAAGTTCCCACCCGATGGCAACATGATGCACGTCTATGAGCGGATGATCGTCAAAGCGGCCAACCAAGCCAAAGAGAATCAGGACGTGACCGTCATTTTCGATACCACGATGCTCTATGACGAAAGAAGGCTCTTCTTCGTCCGCAACCTCCCTGAGTTCGAACACAAAGAACTCATTCTCCTCAAGCTTCACGACTATTCGCTCTGCCTAAAACGCAATCACGAGCGTCCCAAAGACAAGTGGGTTCCCGACAACATCATCATGAATATAGGGAACCATTACGTAGATCCAAGCGAAAACACCAAGAAGCACTTTGTGAACGTCGAAGAAATCTATGTCGATTAAAAAGGCGATCAAGCGATCGCCTTTCTTTTTGATGTCGTCGTTATTTTTTCGCTTTGGTGGCTTTGGCGATCTTTCCGGCTTTCGCGCCTTTGGAGTTGCGGGTTAACACGGTCGCACCTTGATTGGCCGCCATGACTTTGACATAAGCCTCAGCTTCGGCCTTGGTCGCGAAGGTTTTGATGACCTTTTCGCCGCCAGCGAATTTGACGGTCCACTTGCCGTCGGAAGCACGTTTGCCAACGTGATAAACCTTAGTCTTCTCTGCCATATGTCTCTCCTTATAGCTTTCATTTATTTTAGCAACCTTCCAAAAGGAAGGAACAACAAAAACAAGTTGCGTAGTATAATCCTGCCATGACCCAGAAAGGACTGATTGTCGTCAATACCTATGAAGTCTTTCCAAGCGTGGAACACATGGTTTCTCGCTTGAAGGAGGAATTTGCCAAATTGGGCATCGTTTTCGATGTGCTTTCTTCTGGCGAATTGCCCTTGTGGGTGAGTGAGGATGGCAGAATCCAGCATGGCGATCTACCCTATGACTTCGCCATCTATCTCGATAAAGACCCATATGTGGCATCCATGCTCGAAGACACCGGTCTCCGCCTCTTCAACAAAGCGGACGCGATCCGTCTTTGCGACGACAAAATGCTCACCTATCTTTCTTTGTCTGATAAGGGCATCAAAATGCCGAAGACCATCTCTGGCCCCCTCCGTTACAGCAAGAAAGATTCCGATGTCTTTTTAAAACGAATTGAGGCGAGTTTTTCCTTCCCGATCGTCGTTAAGGAAAACTATGGAAGTCTAGGGCGTAATGTCTACCTTGTTCAAAATAAAACCGAACTAAAAGAGCTTGAAAACCGCCTCTCCTATTCGCCTCGTCTGTATCAAGAGCTCGTCGCCTCCAGCTTTGGCGTCGATAACCGCATCATCGTGATCGGCGGCAGAGCCATCGCCTGGATGAAGCGGAAATCCGATAACGGTGACTTCCGGAGCAACATCGCCCTCGGTGGGCATGGCGAAGGGGTCAATTTGCCGCAGAATTACATTATGATGGCTGAGAATTGCGCGAAAATCCTTGGTCTCGATTATGCAGGAATCGATATCCTTAACGGGCCAGATGGCGAGCCGATCCTCTGTGAGGTGAACTCCAACGCCTTCATCAAAGGGATTGAAGAAGTCACGGGCATCAACGTTGCCAAAGCCTATGCCGATTACATTTGTCGGGAGGTCTATCAGCAATGATCGACTCCAAATTCACTTATAAGATCAATGGATTCCCCATCAAAGTTCATCTTTGGTGTTCAAAAAAGGAAAACCCCATTCTTTTGTTCGTCCATGGCGGCCCGGGAAACCCCTTCCGCCACAAGGTGAAAGAACACATGCTTCCCCTCCTTGACCACTACACCATTGTGGCCTACGACCAACGGGGCTGCGGAGGCAGTTATCGCCCCTATATCCGGGCGAAGGACATCACGGTCGAGAACCTGATTGATGACCTCATCGTCTTGACTGAAAAGATCTTGGAGCGCCTTGGCCAGGAAAAGCTTTATCTTGTCGCCGAATCCTTTGGCTCCTACATTGCCACCAAGACTTTGCTCAAACGGCCCGATCTATACTGTGGTTACTTTGGCTATGGCCAATTGGTAGACGACATGGCAGCTTTAAAAATCCAGTATCACAAGGCTTTGGCTGCCGCAGAGAAATATGGCGACAAGAGATCTTATAACCAATTGCGAAAAATGGGTTTGCCCAAAGGAAAGCTCGGAAAGGATTCCAACCGTTTCTTCTCTATTTTCTATCCGTTGATGGAACGTGGCATGGCTTCTTACGAAGAGCGGGAGATCAAGCCTTTTTTAGAAAGCGATGAATACAGCCGTTTGGAAAAAAGATCGATGGAAGCGTGGAATCGCCTCTACCGTAAGGTCATTAGCAACCTACTTAACGTCACGCTTCTAACGGAAAACCTTCATTTCGATTGTCCTTATTATGTGGTCGGTGGAAAGAAGGATTTCATCACGCCTTTCGAACTCGATGAAGGCTATCTTGAAAAAGTTGTTGCTCCCAAAAAGGAGTTGATCGTGTTTCCGAATTGCGGTCACATTTCGGCATTCGAAAACCCGAAACGTTTTATGAAGGAGCTGCGGAAACGCCTCCGCTAGTTATTTTTGATTTCTCCTTTTGAACTCTAAGGCGGCCTCGACGATGCCGCGGTCGCTCGGATGGGTCAATAAGGCAATCGCCTCTTCTGGTTCGACGAAGCGGATTTCGGTCACTTCTTCCGCTTGCGGCTGAACCGCGGTGGAGAAAACGTTGGCCATGAAGAAGACGACTTCTTTGGCACGTCCCTTCTTTGGCGAGTAATAAACCCGCTTCCGGAAGCCGGGAATCAACTCAGCATAGAGGCCGGTCTCCTCGCGGATTTCGCGGATCGCGGTTTCGTATTCGTTCTTATCGCAGGCTTCCACATGGCCTTTCGGAATGCTCCAATGGCCTTTTTTCATGTGTTCAACGAGGATCTTTTCCTTAAGGAAAGTGACGGCGCCGCAGGATTTCTCCTGACGCCCTAGTAAGTTGTGGGTTAAGTTGACCTCGTCCTCGTTTAGTCCAATGGAGGCAAAGTATTCATCCAAGCTTCCATAACGCTTTAAGAATTCGCGATAGAAACGGACCATGAACAAGGTTTCTGGGTCAATGAGGTCTGCTGGATAGTTCTTTTGTTCGATGGCCATTTCGACCAAATCGTCGATGTAACTATACGAGGCAAGGTAGTCGGCGTTCGCGTCTTGGAGGGCGACGCCGTTGGCCATCAAGATCAAGAAAGCGATGACGCCCGTCCGGTCTTTCCCGATCGCGCAATGGAAATAAAGCGGCTTCTCGGCCTGAAGCAGAGTCCGGAAGATCTTGCAGGCGGATTTGGGCTCTTCAATCATCTCGAAATAGCTGTCAAACATATCCGCTCGATTGGTCGGAACGCGGCCATTTCCATTCACCGGAAGCAAAAAATAAGCGAACCGTTGATCGTCTTTCACGGAATCGGGACGCTCCGTTGCCGTCTTCTCATCGCGAAGGTCGATGACGGTTTTGATTCCAAGATCATGCAAAGCATCCAGCTCTTCTTTGTTGAGTCCGGAGAGCTCTCCGCCACGATAAAAGATGCCATAATGGGTTTCGCCATAAGGCGTTTGATAACCGCCCAAATCGCGGAAATTGCGAATCGGTCCAATGTGGAGCGTTCTTGCCATAGGGAAATATTAGTCGAAAAAAGGAAAAAGAAAAAGGAGGCCTTTCGACCTCCTAAACGGCTGGTGTTTATTTCTCTTTCGGAGTCTGCTGCTCTCTGAGCATGTCGCGGATCTGAACGAGGATATCGAGCTCGGTGGGTTTGGGAGCATCGGGTTCGACGGGAGCCGGGCGTTCTTCGGGGTGTTTCTTGTAATA
>CAMOEH010000151.1 GCA_946612055.1 uncultured Bacillota bacterium
AGAAGTGGCCCCGGAATTTGGAAACGGGCCATCTTGGATGTTCCATCAATTCGCAGGTGCATATGTGGCGAGAAGAGATTTCGGGATCACCGATGAAGCAGTGCTTACCGCCATCCGTTACCATGCCTCTGGAAGGCCGCATATGACGCCATTAGAGAAAATCATCTATTCGGCCGATAAAATCGATCCAACCCGCGGTTACGACTCATCTCAGATGATCGAGGCTTGTTTAAGGAATTATTACGTTGGTTTCTTGACCGTTTTGGAAGCCAATCGCGATTTCCTTCGAAGCCAAGGATATATCGTGGACAATCGATTGACCCAAGAATGCTTTGATTTATACCTAGGAGACTAAACATGAACGAACCGAAAGAGCTATTGATCGCCAAGAAAACCCTCGACGAGCACAAAGCGGAGGATATTGAAGTCCTTGATGTCGAAGGAATTAGTCCTTTCTGCAGTTATTATGTTCTCGCAACTTGCCCAAACATCCGCGCCGTTGGAGCGCTCCAAGATATATTGGAAGATGCCTTTGAAAAAGAAGGAGTGGAACTAACCTTGAAAGAAGGGGAACCGGAATCCGGCTGGATCATCGTTCAAGCGGGAGATGTTGTAGTCCATTTGTTCCTTTCCGCTAACCGAAAAGAGGTAGATCTAGCGTCCTTAATCGAGCGTATTAAGACGAAATATACGGCATAATAGAAGCGTCAACCTAAAATTAATCAGATTACCCAAGCCTTCAGCGCTTGGGTTTTCTTTTTCCGCTGAGCAGGAGAAGGAGCGGACTCCAAAATCGCATTTTATCTTATTTCGGAAGCGCGGTTCAATTTTTTCATTTTGCGTTTACTTCGCATAATGTCCTTTATGTTAAGTAGTGGCATAGTATTTTAGTGTTTATCGGCTGTTTTATGACACATATATTAATTAATCACATGATTCCTTTTTGTTTAAAATGAGGTTTTTCCACATTATGAACATAACTAAAAAACTACTAATTTGATTTTTGCAAGTTTCGACCAATTTTACAATTTTCGCTGAAACGACGGATTTCTCAACTTTAAAATCGCATCTCAAAATATGATAAGGCTATCGTCAATCTATTCTCTATTGCGCCACGAGATACATTTGCCGTCTTTTTCGATTATCCCGTTTTCGATCATCTGGGTTAACTGTCTGGAAACTGTCTCTCTTTGAAGACCTAATTCTTCCGCGAGCTTGGTTATCGTTTCGTATTTTGCTTTCCCGCCATTGCTTTGAATCCAATATTCGATTCTTTCTTCGGCCGCAGACAATGAATACATCTTTATCTTTTGATTCAGCTTTTTCCCAAATTCTGACTCGATCCTCAAATATTCAATCAAAAAATCTTTGTTCTCCTGGAGAATCCGTATCAATGCTTCCTTCTCGATGAATGCGATTTTGCTTTCTTCTCTTGCCTCGACGTTCCCTTTATAACGCGGATCGCTAGAAAAAAGGAGATTGTTTCCAAAAACCCCGTTCTCTTCTAGACGATTCCATACGATTTTGTTGCCGTTATAAGCGTAGGAAACGATTTCGATCGACCCAGAAAGGACGATCCCGATGCGCTTGCATTCCTCTCCTTCTTGAAAAAGAATAGATTCCTTCGGGAAAATCTTGATTTCCAGCGCTTGTTTTTCACTTTCAAAGCAATAATCGAATAGGTTCATTTTCGTGATTCAAATCACATATTATTGTAAGACTACTGTCTACAATATGCACGGAGTAACTTATGAAAAAAGCATTGATTTTCCTTCTTCTTCCCCTACCTCTAGCTTCTTGCGGCTCTAACGAAGCCGAATTGACGATCGCTACCCCATCCGGAGCCCCATCATTAGCCTTTTATTCGCTCGTTAATAATCCAAATCTTGAGATCAACGCCAATCCTGACAATCTTTCTTCTTATTTAGACAACGGGAATAAAGATATCGTCGTCATGCCAACCAATGACGGCATCCAAGCGATTCGTAATGGCGCGCCTTATAAAATCGCCGCGAACCTGACTTTTGGCAATTTCTTCCTCGCCTCTACCGGAAACGATGGGGATGGTATTCTCAATGAAGGCGATTATGTCGTCCTTTTCCAACAAGGGAAATTACCCGATAAAATCTTTTCTTCTCTCTATGGAGAGGAAAATCTCGACCTTCATTACGTCAAAGCCGGGTCTGATGCCGCGAAATGTCTCATCACCGGCAAAGATGAAAGTAACGATAACCACAACGTTGACTATGTTTTAGTCCCTGAACCGGCGTTAACTAACGCCTTATCTAATAATGAACGAGCATCCGAATACGCCTCTTTGCAAGAAGTTTTCAAAGAAAAGCATGACGGGAAAGAAATCACCCAAGCTTCCTTATTTGTCTATAACAAAGCCAGCAAATCCAAAGTAAAGGAATTGCTAAAAGCGGTTTCGGAAAATGTCGAGAATTATCTCCAAGATCCTTCGATTCTTGAGAATTACCTTTCCGATTTGGACAATTTGGATTGCCAAGCTAAATTTGGGGCTCCTTTGCCAATGCTAAAAGCATTAACTACCCGTGGAAATCGAATCGGGATTGGCTATAAAGACGCGAAAGAAAACAAAGAGTCAATCGATTCTTTCATCAGCTTATTTGAAATGGAGAAGACCTCTGAAGAAATCTATTTTGCTCAATAGCGGCCTTTATATCGGCGGAATCTTCTTTTTGCTTTGCCTTTGGTTTTTCCTTTCGCTTAGTTTGGGGAAAGATAATCTTGTTTTCCCTGGGCCAGACAAAGTCTTTTCTAAAGTCTTTTCTTTGCTAGGAGAAATAAATACCTATCGAAGGGTATTTTCTTCCTTAGGACGGACTTTAATCGGGTTTTCGATCGCTTTTGCTTCGGCACTAATCATAGGAATCCTCGCGGGGACGCTTCCTTTCCTAGAAACGATCTTACGCCCGACAATCTTAGCCTTAAAAAGCGCGCCGACCGCGGCATTTGTCTTCCTTTTCCTTGTTTTATTCGGCTCGAAGAAAGCTCCGGTTGCTATTGTCATCCTTCTTTCTTTCCCAATCCTTTATGATGCGGTCGTCTCCGGGATGAAAGCTTTGGATTCCGAAGTCAAAGACGCCGCGATCAATGATGGGGCTTCTTGGAAGGATTTAACCTTTAAAATCCGCCTTCCTTTGGCTTTGCCTTATGTTTTGCTTGGCCTATCGGCAAGCTTTGCGCTGTCTTTTAAAACCGAAATCATGGCCGAAATCATCGCCGGGAGCACGCATCCAGGCATTGGCATGGCCATTTATGCTTATCGCAACGCTGATCCTAGCGATCTGACGCCGATATTCGCTTATTCTTTAATCGCAATTTTCCTTGTTCTTCTAGTTGATGGCCTCGGCTTGCTTGCGAAAAAAGTCATCAAGAAGGCAAGCAATTAGAAAAGTTCTTCCAAAACGCCCCCAAGCATATGGGGAAGCTTTTTCAAATTGAAATTATGGAGAATGGTATCTCCCATGACGGCAAAAGTCGGTTTTTCTTCGAGATAACGGCCGTTTTTAATGGAAGGAGAATAGATCAAAAGCGGAACTTTCTCACGGGTATGGTCGCTTCCTTTAAACGTCGGATCGTTGCCATGATCTGCCGTGATCAAAAGCAAATCGTCCTCTTTCATCTTGCTGATGAATTCGCCAACGCGTTTATCGAAAGCTTCGAGGCAACGTGCATAGCCTGGCGCGTTTCGCCGATGGCCGTATTCGGAATCGAATTCGACGAGATTGACGAAACAAAGCCCGACGAAATCTTCCTTTTCAAGAATTGATATCGTTTTGTCCATGCCATCTTCATTGGAAACGGTATGGACGGTTGCTGTTACGCCCGAGCCATTGAAAATATCGGAAATTTTGCCAACGCAGCTTACGGTATAGCCATTCTTTTGTAAAAGGTTCATCGCCGTATCTTCTTCAGGAGAGAGAGCATAATCGCGACGATCGCCGACGACGCGGCGGAAATTGTCTTTATTCGTCCCGACATAAGGCCTAGCGATGATGCGACCGACCTTATATTCGGGGCGGAGGCAAATCTCGCGAGCGATTTCGCAGCAACGATAAAGTTCTTCTAATCCAGTCACCTCTTCATGAGCGGCAATCTGGAGAACAGAATCCGAAGAAGTATAGACAATGAGGGAGTTTTCCTTCATTTGCCTTTCTCCGAGGACTTTTAAGATCTCTGTCCCAGAGCTTGCGTAATTCCCAATAATCTTATGGCCGGTTTTTTCTTCGAGTTCTTCGATAAGCTCCTTGGGGAAGCCGGTATCAGTGAAGGTTTGGAATGGCTTGGTCGTATTGATTCCCATCATCTCCCAGTGGCCGGTCATCGTGTCTTTGCCTAAGCTAGTTTCACGGCAACGAAGACAAAAAGCGTTGGGATGATCCGCGATTTTCTTTACGCCAGCGATATCATCGAGCTCGCCAATGCCCATTTTCTCCATATTGGGGACAGAAATTCCGCCGATCGATTCAGCGGCATGGGCCCACGTATTGCTGCCGACATCGCCAAAAGAGGCGGCATCGGGTTCTTCGCCA
>CAMOEH010000152.1 GCA_946612055.1 uncultured Bacillota bacterium
AAGAAGCCGATTTGATGATCATTTATGACCCAACCCATTTTGCTTTGTCTTCTCTTCATCAGCTTCGCGGAAGAATCGGAAGAGATGGCTCTCCTGCAAAATGCTTCTTGGTTTATAAAGGGAACGACGAAGAAGAAATCGATAAGCTCGAAGTGCTGACGAAAACCGAAGATGGTTTCGTCATTGCCGAAGAAGATCTTCGTCGAAGAGGGCCGGGAACTTTATCCGGCGTCAGGCAATCTGGGCTTCCTGATTTTGCTTTTGCAAACCTCGTGGAAGACTTCAAGATTTTCGAATGCGCCCGCGATGACGCCGCCTTCATTTTGAAAAAGAGAAACGAAAAAGGCTTTGCCTACTTTTTGTCTTTGGCCCAAAAAGAGGTCGAGGGCGTATCAATGGCCTAATCGCGCGCACAAAAATAAGGTATACTACCTAGGAATATGAGCAGCGAATACAGCAAACTCTATCGTCGATTCGGCATCCTCGCGCATAACGAGGAGCTTTATCATCTTGCTTTCACCCATCCTTCTTATAACGGCATGGCTGGAACGAGGCATGAGGATTATGAACGTTTGGAATTCCTTGGCGATTCGGTGGTCGGGATGGTTGCTAGCGAGCTTTGCTATATTTATCATCCCCAGATGAAACAAGGGGAACTTTCGGTTTTGAAAGCCCAGTTCATCCGTTCTTCTTCCGAAGCCGAATATTGCAAGAAACTTGGCTTAAACGAATACATCAAAGTCGGTCCTAGCTTTGCCAAAACCGCTTCGACCAACGTGTCTTTGCTTGAAGACGTCTTCGAATCCTTCATCGGGGCCGTCTATCTGGATCAAGGATTAGTGTTCTGCTATAAATTCGTCCGCTCGATTTTTGAAGAAGACGTCAAGAACGCCCGGATCAATTACGCGATCAATCCCAAATCCCGCTTGCAAGAATGCCTTCAAGCCGATTCGAAGGAAACCGTTTCCTATGCCATTTTGGAGGAAGGAGGCGAAGGCGAAAGCAAATATTTCATCGCGGCCGTTTATTTCGAGGGCAAGGAATTAGGAAGAGGGAGAGGCCATAACAAAAAAGCGGCGGAGACGGAAGCGGCTTCGATGGCGTTATCGAAGATGTCTCTTCCCGATGAGGAATAACCATGGGTTTATTTTCGTTTCTAAAGAATAAATTCTCCAAAAAGAAAGACGATTCTTTACAAACCTATGAAAAAGGGATGGAGAAATCGCGGAAGAATTTTGCTTCGCGTTTGGATGAATTATCAAAGCGTTACGAGAAGGTAAATTCGGATTATTTCGAAGAGTTAGAACAGATTTTGATTGAATCCGATGTCGGGGTAGAGCTATCTCTCCGTCTTATCGAAGATGTCCTCGATCAAGCCCAAAAAGAAAAAGTCAGCGAGCCGAAGAAAATCAACGAGATGCTCGTGGACAATATGTTCGTCGATTATGCGACCAAAGGGGATTCGATCCAAAACGAAATCCGCTTCCAAGAAGAAGGCCCGACCGTTTTACTTGTTGTTGGGGTAAACGGCGTTGGTAAAACCACCTCCATTGCCAAATTGGCCTATCGATACCAAAAGCAAGGGAAGAAGGTTCTTCTTGTCGCGGCGGATACTTTCCGCGCTGGGGCGGTGGAACAGCTTAAGATTTGGGCTGACCGTCTCAATTGCCCAATCGTCACCGGGAGCGAAAATGGCGACCCAGCATCAGTAGCATATGATGGGGCCGTGTATGCGAAAAACCATAACATCGATCTTGTTATCGTTGATACAGCAGGGCGCCTCCAAACCAAAAACAATTTGATGCAAGAACTTGGGAAAATCCGTCGCGTCATTTCCAAAGAGATTCCTGATGCGCCTCATGAGACCTTCTTGATCATCGATGCAACCACAGGCCAAAATGGCGTTATCCAAGCCAAAGCTTTTAAAGAAGTGACCCCCTTAACTGGGATTGTCATCACGAAGATGGATGGCACCTCCAAAGGCGGGATCATTCTTTCCATCCGCGATGATTTAGGCGTTCCCGTCCGTTTCATGGGCTTAGGCGAGAAAATGGAAGATCTACAGGAATTCGATTTGGATAAATACCTCTATGGACTTCTATTAGGAGAGAAAAGCGAATGAACGAAGAAACGCTTCTTTCTTCCTTTGACCGTGTCGTTTCTCTTTTGGACGAATACGATTCCTTTTTGACGAAAACCCAACTGGAAATGTTAGAGAAGCATTTCCGTTATGATCTTTCTTTGTTTGAGATTGCTGAAGAAAAAGGAATATCCCGTGCCGCGGTTTCCGATGCTTTGAATAAAGGAATCGCTAAACTTGAATCTTGCGAAGAGAAGCTTCATCTATTAGAAAGAAAAGCGTTGTTAAAAAGCAAAATCGAAACGATTCTAGGCGAAGAAGACGACAAGAAGCGCCTAGATAAATTCGACGAACTCGGAAAGGACATCATCCATGGCATTTGAATCATTGACCGATCGCTTCTCGGCGATCTTTAAGAAAATCCGCGGGCAATCTCGTCTAAGCGAAGCCAACATGGACGAGATGCTTAAGGAAATCCGCGTTGCTTTGTTAGAAGCCGACGTGAATTTTAAAGTCGTCAAATCCTTCGTCTCTGATGTCAAAGAAAAAGCAATTGGGCAGGACGTGTATGCAAAAGTCAATCCTTCCCAGATGGTCGTCAAGATTGTCCATGATGAAATTGAGACTCTCCTAGGAGAAGATCAAACCGAGATTGCTTACCGTAAGCCTTTGACGGTTATTATGCTCGTTGGTTTGCAAGGAACAGGTAAAACCACGACGGCTGGCAAACTTGCTTATTTGATGAAAAATAAGCTCGGGAAGAAAGTCATGCTTGGGGCATTAGACGTCTACCGTCCCGCGGCCATTGAGCAATTAGAAACGCTTTCGAAGCAAGTCGAAGTCGATTTCTTCTCTTTGGGAAAAGATAATCCCGTCGAGATTGCCAAAAAAGCCAAAGCCAAAGCCTTATCCGAAGGCTATGACGTTTTGATTCTAGATACCGCAGGGCGACTTCAAATCGATGAAGCGCTTATGGGCGAGCTGCAAAACATCAACCACGAAGTCCATCCGGATGAAGTTTTGCTCCTTGTCGATGCTGCGGCAGGCCAAGATAGCGTGAACGTGGCCAACGCTTTCAACAAGGATCTGCGCCTCCCGGGCATCATTATGTCCAAACTTGATGGCGACGCTAGAGGCGGCGCGGCCTTATCCATCAAATATTTGACGGGCCTCCCCATCAAATTCGCTGGCGTAGGCGAAAAAGTCACCGAACTAGAGATCTTCTATCCTTCCAGGATGGCCGATCGCATTCTCGGCATGGGTGATATCGTGACTTTGGTGGAAAAAGCCAAAGAGCAAATCGATGAAAAGCAAGCCGAGAAAGATGCGCGGAAAATGCTAGAGGGCGATTTCACGCTCGATGATATGCTCCGTCAAATGAAGCAAGTCCAACGGATGGGCTCGATCTCCGCCATCGCAAAATTAATCCCAGGCATGCCTAAGATTTCCGAAGAGCAAAAAGAAGCAGGGGAGAGGGAGATGAAGATCTTCGAATCGGTCATCAATTCCATGACCCCTTATGAACGGCGCCATCCCGAGATCCTTCGTTATTCGCAGAAAAATAGAATCGCGAAAGGATCAGGCAGAACGAACGCAGACGTGAATCGAATGTTACGGAAATTTGAGCAATCAAAAGCAATGATGAAACAGCTCAAACAATATCAAAAAAGTGGCAAGATGCCCCCAGGAATGGGTGGCTTCGGGAGGTAATTTATGGCCAACGAAAAAGAAATCCTATTTAAGCCAAAAGAGCTCTACACCAAAACACTAAGGCAGCAATATCACGATGCTGCCGTCGCTTATTTCGATAAGCTTTCCGAGCAAGGAGAAGTCAATCCTCCGGAAAACTCGAAGCACGTGGCTTTATATAACGAACTAAAAGCCAAGCAAGCCGAATTGAAGAATAGCCTTTCTTCCAACAACGCCTTGAAAGGATTTCTTATCTTCCTCATTGTTTTGTTTTTCATCACGGGGACGGTTTTCGTTATTCTTCCTTTCTTTAATGTGACTCCGATTTGGCTTTGGATCGTCTTAGGCGTCCTTCTTATTGGAGGAGGCATTGGATTTATCATCCTCATTGCTAAGAAGATCAATTCCAAAGCAAGGACATTGAAAGACAAGATCGCGAAGCTTGAGATCGAGATCGCGAATGCGTTAAGAGTCTGCTACGAGGACATGAAAAAGCTGAACGCCCTCTTCGATTGGAATGCCCCGGCCGCGATTATGGAAGCAACGACCCCGATCATCGATTTGGATCCGATTTTCACCGTCGGGCGCTTTGCCTACATGCATCAAAAATATGGGTTATTGGAAGAAGATGACCCCAATACTTCCGTCCTAGGCGTCGTCTCTGGCGAGATCCAAGGCAATCCCTTCATTTTGGAAAAGGTCCTCCAAACCGAATATGGTCCAAAGACATATCACGGAAGCCGCGTTGTCACTTGGACGACGACCCATGTTGATTCCAAAGGAAACACTTATACCGAAACCCATTCGGAGACCCTTCATGCTTCCGTAGAACATGACGCGCCTTTCTATTACACCAATACGCGCCTTATCTATGGTAATGAAGCCGCGCCTCACCTTTCTTTCTCTAGACGCCCGCATCCTCAATCTTCTTCTGAAGGGAAGGATAGAGAAAAAGCCATCAAAAAAGGCATGAAGGACATCAACAAAATGGCGGAGAAAGCCATCACTTCAGGAGGAAGTTTTACGCCGACTGGCAATGATGCGTTCGATGTTTTCTTTGGAGCCAATGACCGCGATAACGAAGTGGAATTCCGCCTTCTTTTCACCCCATTAGCTCAAGCCAATATGATGGAACTACTTTCTGATCCCAATCCGTTTGGAGACGATTTCATCATGGTGAAGAACAAGATGGTGAACTCGATCGCCTCAAGGCACTCCCAAAACTTCGATTATCTTGTTGCGCCGAGTTTCTTCCGCGGATATGACCACGCGAGGATGAAAGAAATCTTCGTCTCTTATTGCGATGATTATATTCGTAACCTCTTCTTCGATTTGGCACCTTTGCTTTCGATTCCGCTATATCAGATGCACAAATCTAAGGAATATATCTATGACGAAGATCGGGGATTCCGGTCCAATATCACTTCCTATGAACATGAAGTCATGGCCAATTCGATGGATCAGGATCTATTTGCCCCAGCAGGAGCATCGGCAAGTCTGCCGTTGTTATTAAAAGCGACGTTAGAAAAGAAAGATGGCAAGACCGATAAGGTCAATATCCACGCTTTCTCTTACATTGAGACCCCACGTGTCGATTATGTTCCGGTTCTTTGCCGAAACGGCCATTATTACGATGTCCCCGTCGAATGGACCCAATATGACCGCGTCGATAGTGATGCTGCGATTGGGGTTAAGCAAGTCGGCGGTAGCGAAGCCGAATATCGGGCCAAGCAAGAACAACTCAAGGATTTGGCTGGTGCTTATTTCCAGCGCGGATTGCTCGCGTTCTTATATGTAAGCGCGGCCGAAGACATGCTCGATAAGAAAATAGATACTATCTTCTTGCCGTCAGAAAAGTTAGGATAATGTAGTGTCATTTAAGGAGGCAATTCAAAATGGCAAATGAATTAGACGAAACAGACGAGAGCTTAATTAACAAAGAAGGCCGTGACGTACACGTCATCGACAAGAAAGTTGGCGTTAAGCTCGAAGCAATGGACAAATTCGTCAACATCGGCGTTTGGTTCCTTTTCATCATCGGCGGAATCATCTATGCCGTTAGGAAAACGAAAGCCAAAAACTATTTCCAACAGCTTCAGCAAAAGATTCAAAAAGATGCGTCGACCATCGATAACTATCAGCAACAACGCGTCTCGATTCTCCAAAATACGGCCAAGCTTGTTGAGAAAGCCACTGCCTTAGACAAAGAAACCTTCTCCGCGATTGCGAAATACCGCGCTGGCAACGTTTCCGATGAGCAGCGCAATGAACTCGGAGCCGCCCTTGATCGTGCCGAAAGATCGATCAACGTCGCCTTCGAGAATTATCCGGAACTCCGTTCTCATCAAGAGATCCGCGATGCGATGCAGCAGAATTCCTATTTGCAGCAAGAAATCACCGCGGCCAGAGAAGCCTATAACGATGATGTCTTCCGCTGGAATGCTGAAATCTTCCAGCACTGGGCCAAGAAATACGTGGCAGCCAAAAACGGCTACACCACCCGCATCCCCTTCATCGCTTCTCAAGAAATCAAAGACAAAGCCGAAAAAGGCGTCTTCTTCTGATCTCGTCTCAAGCAAAAAGAAATCGCACCTTGCCGGTGCGATTTTTGGTTTCGCGTTTTCTATTTAATGAACCGTTTGCCTTTTTCGATGGCTTCTTTTTCCCAGGAAGGAGCCTCATCATTTTCCGCTTCCAAAAGCAGTTTCTTATCGGCTTTAGATAATGTCAATTTATCAAAGAGATCGGGACGATGTTTTTTCGTTAGAAGCAGGGCTTGCTTCCTTCTCCATTTGTCGATGGCTTGGTGGTTACCGCAATAGAGGATATCGGGAACCTTTTGACCTTCGTAATCATAGGGCTCGGTATATTGGGGATATTCCAATAAGTTGTCGTTGAATGATTCGTCATTTAAGGATTCTTTGGTGATGGCCCCGTCGATAAGGCGAATGACAGAATCGGCAATCGCCATGGCGGGAACCTCTCCCCCCGTAAGCACATAATCTCCAATCGAAACAAGTTCATCGACATAGGAATTCACACGTTCGTCAATTCCTTCATAATGTCCGCAAATCAGGACTAAGTGATCTAATTCTGCATACTTTTTCGCGGTGTTTTGATCGTAAGTATGGCCGCGAGGAGAAAGTAAAACAACGTGACTAGAAGGGGAGCGGTTAGCGTTTAATGCATCAATAATTGGCTGGCATTTTTGGACCAAACCAGCGCCTCCTCCAATCGGAGGCGTATCGGTGCGTCCATATTTATCTTTCGTGTAATCGCGGATGTTGACCAATTGGATTTCAGCTACGCCTTTGCCTAAAGCGCGCTTGATGATCGAGTTGGAAACAAAGCCATCAAACATCTCGGGAAATAAGGTCAAAATCGTGATTTTCATTCTAGCATCCCCGGGACAACATGAAGGGTGATTTTTCCTGGCTCAACGCTAGGCACAAAAGCGTCAATGAAAGGGACATAAATCACCGTTTTATTTTTCAAACGAATCTTAAGATTGCTCGTTGGCGAATAAGATACGACATCGATGACTTCGCCTAGGAGAACATCGTTTTCATCATAGGTTTTGCTTCCGATTAAATCTGCTAAGCGATAGGTGTTCTTGGGCATCGGGGCATCGGCTTTTTCCATGTCGATTTCTAATCCAAGATAATGCTCAGCCGCATTGATGTCTGGGATTTCTTCAAAAGACAATACAAAGCAGCCTTCTCCGACGCGGAAAGCTTTTAAGGTTGCCTCTAAGACGACTTCTTGCGTTTTCGGGTTCACCAAAAAATAGCGGTGCCCTTTGTGGAAGCGCAATTTCGGCGTATCGGTTAAGGGGTAGCAACGCATTTCCCCTTTTAGGCCAAACGTTTTGAGAGTTTTGGCGATCGTAATCAATTCCATGAGAGGATTATACCAAAAAGAAACGGCGGGGATTACTCCTCGCCGTTCTCATTGAAGGATTCGAATTTGAGATGGATGCGGGTGTTGGTGTCGTCAGCTTTGCTAGCGATTCCAATCACTTCGCGGAGGGCATTAGCGACAGCCCCTCTTTTGCCGATTAATCGAGCAGTGTCTTCGTCTTCGGCAACGATGAGGATGGTGACTTCGTGGTTATTTCCGCCAGGGAGTTCGCGAATCATCACGGATTCCGGTTTCTCGATAAGAGGATCGATGACCGGATGGATGATCGCGGCGTAATCGCGCTCCATTATTTGCCTTCTTTCTTGTTCTTGCCTTCGGCGTATTTCGCCATAAGGCCTTTTTCGGCGAACATCGCGCGAACGGAATCGGAAGGAAGAGCTCCGTTGTTGAGCCATTTGAGGGCGAGTTCTTCGTTGATTTCGGCTTTCGCGGTGCCGAGTTTCGGATCATAGGTCCCGATTTGTTCGATATAGCGGCCATCGCGAGCATAATGCGAGTCAGCAGCAACGATGCGGTAGAAGGGATCTTTATGACGTCCGATGCGGGTCAATCTGATTTTAACAGCCATGGTTTTATCTCCTTTGCAAGGGAAATACTAGCGATAGAGGGGGGTGGTGTCAAGCATTTTTGCTTAACAGGGTAAAAATTTCCTTGCGCACGGTATTAAAAGCACCTATACTCATACTCGCGTCGAAAGACGCTACGCAGGCTCCGCTGCCAACGTCACGGGCATGAACCTGAAGAGAACCCATATGGCAAGGAGGAATTTCCATGAACACGAACATCGTTAACGAAATCACCGCCCGCCAGCTTCGCACTGACATTCCCGAATTCTCTTCCGGCGACACCATCAAAGTGTATGTCCGCATCATCGAGAACAA
>CAMOEH010000153.1 GCA_946612055.1 uncultured Bacillota bacterium
AATCAACTCGACTCTTTTGTTTTGGGAATCAATTCTTCCAATTTCTTTAATGAAGCGTTTGATTCGTCCCTTTTCTTGTTTTGCTTCGACGTGGACGATCAAATCCAAATGATCGAAGGCGTCTTCTAAAGCATCCTCATAGAGGATTCTTTCTCCCGCCATCATGGCTAGTCTTGCAATACGATGAGGGACGGTTATGGCGCTTTTGGCGTGTAGCGTAAGCAATATCGGGTGGCCTGACATCGCACAATGGAGAGCTTCTAGCATCTCTCCTCCCCTAGCTTCGGCTAGAAGCAAATAATCGGGCCGATTTCGCAACGCATTTTTAATCAAAGAAGCATAGGAAGCCTCTTTGACCCGCTCATCGACAAGCCAGGTCGTTAAATCAAGTTGGCCATCGTTACGAATCATCTCCAATTCCTCAACGTTATCGATGACGATGATGCGCATGGCCTCTGGCAAATGAAGAAGCATGTATTTTTGTAATTCCGTCTTCCCGGCTCCAGTTAAGCCAGAGATGACAATGGATTCTCTTTTGCTAAGTGCATCCAGGATAATCTTTTTGCTTTTCCCTCCGAAAAAGCCGGGATCGTCTTCAAGCAACGACGTCTCTCCGGCAAGGCGAAGAGAGAAAGAGTAGGAATTCTCGTTTCTAACGCGCGTTAAGGAAGAAAAGGTAGCGTTTAATCGATATTTGCCAAAGGATACGTCCAATATCGGATTGAGATAGGAGAATTGCTTTTCGGCAAGATTTGCAATTTGTCTTAAGAAATCCCCCACTTCCTCTTTGCCTAGATCCATTTCCGCTTTCTTCGATCCGCATTGATTGCTACGATAAAAAAGCTCTGCTCCGTTATAGGAAATATCCGTCAAGCCTTCTTCCGTTAATAACGGGGACAAGAAAGAGGATTCGACGAATCGGATTAATTTGGCCGCTTCTTTCATTGCTTTCCCTCCGTGACCACGAAACTGGCTCTTTTTGAGAAAGAGGCAAAGGAAGATAGCGCGCATTCTAATAGCACCGAAGCTTCATTCGGCTCGCTTTCTTTCCCGCCAACGGTATTGGCGAACAAATAGCTGGTTTTGAAATCTTTCCCAACATAAGGAGAGAGGGATTTGGAGAGATATTCTTCGATATTTTGTTTGAATAGGTCGATCGAAAAATAAGGACGAGGCAAGGCATATCCCGCGTTTGAAAAGACGATGACGCTACTTTCAGCAACGCCTTTATATAGGCCTAGATATGCGCGGTCTACCCCGCCACTAACATATTGAAAGCGGAACACCGATAAGGCAAAGATCATCCCCGATGCTGCGAAAAGATAATTAAGCATTGAGCCCTCCCATCTCGACACAATAAGAAGCCGTGTCGCAACTCCCGAAGGTCAAATTGGAGCAAGTAACGTTCCTATCGATGCGGAAAACGTCTTGGGAAGGCGACTTCATCCGGAAATAGATTTGGAAGCGGTAGGTATCGTTTTCATGCCCCGTCGCGATCGGAAGGAAGATTTCTCGCGTCAAAATGCTATTGGATAGATCCATTCCCTTTTCATAAGCAGACATCCGAAGATTAGTCTTAGATAAGACAAGCTGGTTTTTGCTTTGCAAATTGAACATTTCCATCTCGTTGATGCCCATGATCTTTTGCATGCGAAGCGGGACGGAAATATATCCTGCATAACGCGTTCCGATATGCCAATCGTCCAAATGGTCGAGGATTCGTAATTCCGCTTCTCCGGTTGCTTTTGGACCATTAGGATAGAAAGAGTTTGTATAAGTTAATTGGGTGCTAGAGAGTTTGATGCCCCTGCTAACTCCTCCATCCATCGTCATATTGACGCCAGAAAAGGAATAGGTTTCGTTTGTTAATCGGCTCCCAGATTCATCACGGACGATTCCTGTTCTTTCGATGTTGATGGTCTTGTTATCACGAATTAAGGCATTAAGCGTTTTCCCACAAACGGGAGATAAAGTAGCCGAATCAACATGGTTGATGCGTCTAAGCCCGATGCGTTCCACCGTTTCAAAATGGATCTCGATTTGGTTCTCGCCTAATTTCAATAGATTCGCTGGGATCTTGAAAACGCCTTTTACCGAGGTCGAAGAGGAAAAGGCTCCATTGAGATTACCCGTATCGTAAATCACTTCGCCCCCGGAAGAATAGCGGAAATAATAAGTAAAATCGGTTTTGGCGGAGCAATACCATTCCCAATTCAAGATAAAATCTTGGCCCAAGGTCATCGGGCCTTCCGAAGAATAATAGGCGTGGCAAACGAAATTATTCGCGCTAGTTAGGAAAGGGACTCCTAATAAGCAAGATAGAAACAAGGCCTTTTGTTTTCTAACGCATCTCTTCATCATCAAAACGCCTCGACAAAACGTTCCATGATCGACTTCGATGTCGTCACGTATTCACAAGGTTCAAAGAAAGGAAGATACCAGAATTTGTAATAACGTCCCTTTTCGAGAATCTCGGCTAAGATGATCTTCCGTTCCAAGCAATCACAAGAGAAATAGAAATCGCGGGCTTTCCGCAGCAACGAAAGCGTC
>CAMOEH010000154.1 GCA_946612055.1 uncultured Bacillota bacterium
AAGCTAAGATTGGTGAGAGGTCTTTCATCGCGTTAATGGCGACGTTTTCTCTTTCAAAACGGCGCGGAGATGATCATCCACTAACGGAGAGAGGCGGCGATAAACCTCTTCGTGATAGGCATTAAGCCAGGCGATTTCTTCCTCGGTCATCAAATCGAGGTCGAGGGCTTTTTTATCGATAGGAACGTAGGTGATCGTCTGGAGGCGATAGAAAATGCCGTCATCGGTTTCTTTATAGGGAACGCATAAAGCGTTATTTTCGATACGAATGCCGTATTTTCCTTTTTTGTAGACACCAGGCTCAATGGTCGTGATCATTCCAGGAAGCATTAAGCAATCATTAGGAGAAGGCTTATAACGGAAGGAATTCGGGCCTTCATGAACGACGGAAAGATAACCAACGCCATGGCCGGTTCCCGATTTATAGTCCATCCCGTTTTTCCACATGACTTCGCGGGAGAGGGCATCAAGCGCCCTGCCCGTCGTGCCGTGAATGAATATGGCTGAAGATAAAGCGATCACTGCTTTTAAGGTAAGCGTATAGTCGCGGACATATTCTTCGTCTTTTTTCCCAATGAGGAAAGTGCGGGTCGTATCGGTGGTCCCGCCATAATATTGACCACCCGAATCCACCAAAAGTTCGATTTGGCCTTTTAAAGGAGAATGGGTATCTTCGGTTGGTCCATAATGCATCATCGCAGCATTGGGTCCGGTCGCGGCAATCGTGGGGAAAGAATCTTCGATATAGCGTTTGCCTTGCTTACGGAATTCGCCTAAAACAAGTGACACGTCCCACTCGTTTAGGCTTTCGACATCGTGATTATCAAGATAATCCATCAATTTGAGCAAGGCGACTCCATCTTCTTCTTGGATGGAGATGATGTTCTCAATTTCTTTCTTGCCTTTGATGGCTTTCATCATCCTTGAAGGGATCTCGCCATCGATTCGATCTTTAAGCAACCCATATAAGCGGGCATTGCAAGTTTTTGGATCGACCAAAGTCGGCACTTCCTCTCTTTCTTCGAGGAAATAGCCGATTTCGTCATATGGATGGACAACAAGCCCTTCGACCAAAGCTTCGTCTACTTTCCCAGAGAGGAAAAGATGGGCCGCTTCATCGTCGATATACAAATAAGAATAAAATAGCGGAGTGCAAGCAATATCATTGGCTCTTAGATTGGTCAGATATGCGATATCGTCTAACGTCGTGATCAAAACAGCCATCGCGCCAGCTTCGGCCATTTTCTTACGGACAGCGTCTAATTTTTCATCCCGAGATAGGTCATGATACTTTTCGTCCGTGAAATCCCATAAAGGCGAGGAAGGGAAAGCGGGTCTTTCTTCCATAAGGCAAGAGAAATCTTCATCGACGACTTTGCCAAGCTTCTCTAAAGAGGAAAGGAAGGAAGCCGATACGGAAGAGCAATCTAGCCCAAGAGGGAAAAGACGATCCTTTTTCAAAAGCTCGTTTAAGGAAGGATACCCTGGCGTATCCATTTTCATTAAGCGATAAGGAGAGCCTTCGAGTTCTTTTTCGGCAGAGATGAAGAAACGCCCATCGGTGAACAAATAGGCATCTTTCTCGGTGACTAGAACATAGGCGTTATCGCCCGTAAAAGGGCAAAAATAACGACGGACGCTGGAAAAATAAGGCGCCGGTTCCTCGCTATCATGGGGGTCGCCAGTCACGATTAAGACGGCGGTTAGCCCCTTCTTTTTCATGTTTTCCCTTAAGGAAAGGAGATGGTCATTGGAGTAATTCATGGCTACATTATAACCAAGAAAATGAATCTTTCCCGCAAAGAATGCTCGAATCCTTTCTTTTTTTCGAAGAAAGGAAGCAATACAATACCGTTGCCATGAAGCTTGGAGCAAAAATATCTACCTTCTTCCGCCCCATCAACATGACGGAGGGGAGCATCTTGAAGAATATGCTCCTATTTTTCGTTCCCGTGTTTTTGTCTTTACTATTTCAGCAAATCTATTCTTGGACCGATGCCATCATCGTTGGGCAGACGTTGTCGGCAGAAGAAGTCGCCGGCATCAACGTCTCCACTTCTTTGATCACCTTGATTTTCTTTTTTGCCGTCGGCTGCACGTCCGGATTTTCTGTCATCTTGGCGGAGAAAGTCGGAGCAAAAGATCAAGCTGGAGTAAGAAAAAGCTATTTCACCCAGATCATCCTCGGCTTTGTTATTAGTGCCATTCTTACTTTGTCTAGCGTCTTCGTCATCCCTCATTTGCTAAAGATCGTCCACGTCTATCCTTCTTCTACCGATCCATCGATGCAAGCCCAATATGAGGCGGCATATCGTTATCTTTTCATCATCTATCTTGGAGCAGCGACTCAGGTTTTCTATAACCTCGTTGTCAATGTCCTCCGTTCTTTGGGCGATTCGTTGATGGCTTTCCTTTTCCTCGTCTCCTCTTGCATCTTCAATATCGGCTTAGACCTTCTTTTCGTCTTGGCATTCAAAATGGGCGTAGCCGGGACGGCTTTGGCCACCATTATTGCCCAAGGAACAGCCACTTTGCTTTCCTTCCTTTATCTCCATCTGCGTTATCCATGGACAAGGCTAAAGAAAGAAGACCTCCGTTTCGATTGGTCCTTTTATTGGCATCATATCAAGCTCGGTGTTCCTTTGGGATTGCAAA
>CAMOEH010000155.1 GCA_946612055.1 uncultured Bacillota bacterium
AGCACATACGGGCGGGAAAGGAAGGACGTGTCGACAAAACGGCTCAAAATCATGACCGAAAGAATCGGCCCGACGCTGCACAAAGCCGTCAAACCAAAGGAGTCATCGCCCGTGCGCTTGCCCTGCCGGGAAGCCGCGACGCCGACGCCAAAGGCAAGGATGAAAGGAACCGTGACCGGGCCCGTGGTGACGCCGCCCGAATCAAAGCAAATCGGAAGCAAGCGAGGATCGACGAAATAAGCCAAGACGAAGATCAAGCCATAGAAGGCGAGGAACATGACGTTGAGGTTCTTGCCGAAGATGATGCGGAGGACGCTGATGACGAGGAAGACGCCGACGCCGATCCCGATCGTCCAAATAACGGCTTCTTTGGACATGCCGCCAAGTTGATCCGCCAAAACGGCGAGGTCCGGCTCCGCGACGGTGACAAAGATGCCGAGAACGAGCGTCATGGAGACCACGAGGAAAAGCTTTCTGCGCTTCATCAAGGAGCTGCCGACGAGTTCGCCGATCTGCGACATGGACTGATCCGTGCCGATCGTGAATAAGCCTAGGCCAAAGGCGATGAGCAAAGCGCACATCGAGAAGCCGAAGAAGTCCTGATCGGTGATCTTGCTGATCGAGGCGACTTCGCCAAAAAGCCCGACGTTATAGCGTTCGAGCAGATAACAGACCATGACGACCACATAAATTGGCAGGGTCGAGAGGAAGGATTCTTTGAATTTTTCAAGCCACTGGTGCCACATCAGCGTTTCTTCCCCCGCGCATAAAACGGCACTTTGGCATTCTTCTTTTTGATTTTGGCCACCTTTTTCGATTCACGCTGGGCCCGTTTTGGCTTTTCGACGGGTTTGGGGGCGGTTTTGGCCTTCTTGTCGGTTTCTTTGGCAAAGAAGAGCTTCTTGAAATCGGCCGGCATCGGCGCTTTGAAATCAAGGCGCTTGCCGGTGATCGGATGGATGATGACCAATTCGTAGGCGTGGAGGCCAAGACGCTTCAAAGGGTCGCTCGGCTCGCCATATTTGTCGTCGCCGATCACATAATGGCCGCGATGCCCAAGCTGGACGCGGATCTGGTTCTTGCGGCCAGAGGCGATCTCGACATCCAAAAGAGAATAATTCGGTTTTTCTTTGATGACTTTGTAGGAGGTGACGGCCAATTTGCCTTTGCGTTTGTCGGGGGTCACGTAGACAAGCTGAAGCTTGTTCTCGGCAAGATAGTCCTTGAAGGTCGCTTCCTTCTCCTCCATCTGGCCTTCGACGATCGCGTAATAGCCGCGCTTCTTAACAATCTCCTGCCAATTGTTCTGGAGGGCTTCGCGGATCTCCCAGTTCTTGGCAAAGACCAAAACGCCCGAGGTATCCTCGTCCAAGCGATGGACGACGAAAATGCGGGCCTTCGGGTCTTTCTGGGTCACATAATCCGAGACAAGACGATAAGCGGTTCTTCCTTTTTCCCGTTCGGTCGCGGTCGAAAGAAGGCCTGAGGGCTTATCGATGACGACCAATTCATCGTCTTCATAAAGGATCGGGAGGTCTTTGCGTTCCCGTTTCGCGATGCGGTATTTCGAGACGACAACGACGTCCTCGGGATAAAGTTTGAAGTCAAATTGCGAGACCGGGGCGCCGCCAACGGAGACTTGGTGGTTGGCCAAAATGCGCTTCACGTCCTTGCGGGAACGCTTCGGCATCTTGAACAAAAGGAACTCCAAAAGCTCGGACTCCCGGTAAACCGTGAACTCGGTGACGCTATTGGGGTTCACCAATCCTTTGGTGCTCCGATGCTCCTTTTTGTCGTTCTTGTTCATTGCCGATGAATATTATATTCATTCGGCAGGCTTTAGAAACGCCAATAATTCGTCAAAGCGCGCTTCCATGTCTTTGTAGCCCTGCTGATAAAGGGCCTCAAGCTTCTCTTTTTTGCGCTCAGCGATGCCGATATGGACGGGGATCGAGGGATATAAAACGAAAGCCTTTCCGCTTTCGCCCAAGGAGTCGATTTCCTCCATGTCTTTGTTGTAGGTTTTCGACCAATCGCGGATGGTGTCCACGAAGGCGGGGTATTTCTTATAGAGCCTGGCGCAGGCTTTGATGGTGGATGGCTTTTGCTCCGCTTTGCGGTAACCCTTTTCCCTCGTGCAGATGATCAAAGGGGTGAAGCCTTCCTCCAAAGCCTTATGGAAGCCGATGGAGCAAGAAGGTCCGCCATCGAGGCAGGGATGACCTTCGACCATGACGGGTTTGGTGGTGATGCGCGGCAACGAGCTCGACGCGGCAACCGCGTGTTTGAAATCTTTGCAGACGCCTTTCTCGAAGAAGACGGGTTTTCCGGTTTCCAATGAAGTCGTGCCAACGAGAAAACGGGTTTTGGATTCGTCGTATTGCTTTTGGTTGAAGGGAAGCTTCTTCGGCATCTCTTCCCACATGAATTTGAAGTTAAACAAAGACCCGTGGAGCAAGAAGTTTGGGACGGAGACGAAGCGTGGATCCTTCATGTATTTGATCATGATTTCCTTTGTCCTGCCTTTGTTGCCCGCAACAAAGTTGACGCCATTGAGCGCGCCGCAAGAAACGCCGATGATCAGCGGAAATTCCGCGCCTTTTTCTAAGAGGAAGTCCAAGGCTCCCGAGGTATAAATACCACGGGTTCCTCCCCCTTGAAGAACCAATGCCACATTCAATTTCATTCCAATAATTATAGAAAACCCTCTAAACTAACGCTATGAAAATGCCCTTTTGCCTCATCCTATCCACCCTTCTTTTGGTGGCCGTTTCCGCCTGTGGAAACCAACCACAGCCTGAACCGACTCCCGTTCTTCCTTCCGATGCGGAGATGGTCTTGGATTTTTATGCCGTCAATGACTTTCATGGATCCGTCTTGGAGAGGAAAAACGGCAACTATTACGAAGGCGGTTTGCTGAAAGTCGGCGGATTCCTAAAAGACAAAAAGGACGAAAAACCAGACTCCACCTTCATCATTTCAAGCGGCGATATGTGGCAAGGCTCTTTGGAAAGCAACGACAACTATGGCAACCTCGTCACGGAGGCCATGAACGTCATCGGCTTTGACTCCATGACGCTTGGCAATCACGAATTCGACTATGGCATCGACCGAATCGAAGCCAACAAAAGAATCGCCGATTTTCCTTTCCTCGCTGGGAACATCATGAAATGGGAGAACGGCAAAGCAAGCGCCAATCCCTGGGGCGTTACCCAAGCTTCCACGGTCATCGAGCGTGGAAAACATCGCGTTGGCATCATCGGTATGATCGGCCAAGGGCAGACCTCATCCATCACCTCCAAGAACGTCAAAGACATCGCTTTCGTCGACCCGATGCCGCTCGCCAAAGCCGAATCCGAACGCCTGAAGAAAGAGCAAAAGTGCGACACGGTCATTCTCTCCGTCCATAACGCCGTCAGGACCGTTACCGCTTATTCCGATCTCAAGGAACATTTTGACGCGGTCTTCTGCGCCCACTCCCACCAAGAAGAAAGAAAGAAGACCATTGATGGCGTGCCCTTGCTCCAAGGCGCTTGCAATGGCGAGATGGTCTCTCACATCCAACTCACCTACGATCAAAAGGGCAAAAGCGTCTGCACGGCGTACGAAAACATCAAAGCCAGTGCCGACTGGAACG
>CAMOEH010000156.1 GCA_946612055.1 uncultured Bacillota bacterium
CTTATTATCATTGCAATGTCTGCGATAAATATTTCAAAGAAGACAAAACCGAAGTCACTTTTGAAGAATTAACAATCCCTGCAGGACATGATTTATCTCTTCATTATCATGACTTTGCTTCTTATTGGGATGGATGCAGCCGTTGTGGCGAATTAACCCGTAAGACGCCTTTGTCTTGGGAAGAAGGCACTGAAGCAAGTTATTCTCGCGTTGATACCAATAATCTTGACGAAACAAGGACGGTGTCGATTTATGATGGCACCTCCGTCAGCTCCTCTTTATCTGGAGATGGTAGCTCCTCTAGCCCGTATCTAATTCAATCTGCAGCAGATTTTGTTTATCTTGCTGGATTGGTTAGCGGAGGCAATAACCTCTCGGGCAAGACCGTCAAAATGATGGTCAGCGTCGACTTAAAATCCCATCCTCTTGCTATTGGAGGATATGCTTCTGAGGTTTCTTTCGCCGGCACCTTTGATGGCAATGGCCAATACGTTTTGAATATGGCTTTGACCAAGGATCAAGCCGGGAATGGAGACAATTATCTAGGCTTATTCCCAACAACTGGAGCCACTAGCTTGATTAAAGATTTGGCTGTTACCGGAACGGTTACTGGCGCAGGAAGCGTTGGTGGCATTGCCGGATTTATCAATGGCAAAATCGAGCATTGCTATAACTTCGCGACTATTTCTGCAACAGCAGGCAATGTCGGCGGCATCGTTGCTGGAACCTATAGCAATAACGCCTCGGTGAAAGATTGCGTTAATTTTGGTGAAGTCATCTCGACTGCGGCGACTTCGAATGCTGGCGGCATTTATGGTTCGGTTCGCGGACAAGTCGTTGCTTGCGAAAACTATGGCGAAGTCAACGCCCCTGGCACGGCAGGAGGAGTTGCTGGCGTTGGTTATGGAGCCTTCCAAGAATGCATCAATTACGGGAAGGTAAATACACCTAATGGCTATTCTGCCGGTATTTTGGGCGTAAGTAATGGCACGGGTGCCTCCTTTGAGGATTGCATCAACAAAGGCGAAGTCCATACCAAACTTTATTCTGGTGGCATTTTAGGCACGACAAACCACAAGAACGGAGACCAACTCATCGATTGCTCCAACGAAGGAAAAATCGTCGCCGGCGGTTCTTGCATTGGTGGTATCATCGGAGCCCCGATCGGCTTTGGTTTAGATTACACAGCTACGCTTACTCGCTGCGCCAATAAGGGCACCGTCAAAGGTGGCAACCGCGTTGGCTCGCTTGTCGGATGGTTCCCTGGCGCAAGCTATGATGAATGCGAAAACCAAGGCGTTGTGATTGATAATGGCGCTTATTGGGAAAACCTCGATCTCAATCATGAATTAGCGGATAAAAAAGAACTCACTTGGACCGAAGGAGCGGTGGAAGGAAATGCAAGAACCGATACCAACTCCTTTGGCTTTAGCAGAACCGTTTCGATTTGGGATGGCTCTTCGGTAAGTTCTTCCTTGGCAGGGGCTGGAACCTCGGGTAGCCCATATCTGATTCAATCGGCTGCCGATTTGGCTTATTTTGCCAATACCGTTGCTAGTGGGAATAACAATTTCTCTGGCAAACAAATTCGCATGGATGTCTCCGTCGATTTGAACCATAACCCCCTTATGATTGGCGGCTGGGAAGCTGAAAAATCCTTCGCAGGAACTTTCGATGGCTATGGACAACACGTTCTAAACATGAACATCACCGATAGCTTAGGAATGAATGCCTACGGCCTTTTCTGCACGACGGCTGCTTCTAGTATCGTCAAAAACGTATCCACGTATGGCCTAGTTTCTGGTAATGCCTATAGCGGTGGCGTCGTTGGCTTCCCCAATGGGGCTGTGGAAAATTGCTATAACTTTGCTTCCGTTACTTCGAGCAAAGGAAATATTGGCGGCATTGCTGGAGGTACCTATAACACTAGCGCGAAGATCAATTATTGCGCGAACTTTGGTGATATCTCTTGCCCGGCTGGCGTTTCTTCTTCTTCGGGGACTGGTGGCATTATGGGTTTCTTCCGCGGGACGATTAATGATTCTTCAAACTATGGTCCTGTCACCTCGTTAGCCCCTAACCTCGGTGGCATTGCTGGCATTGGTTACGGCACCATCCAAAATAGCGCTAACCGCGGCTTTGTTGATAGCGCCGGACACGCTGGAGGAATTCTTGGCGTTTGTGGAACTGGAAGAAGCGATGGCGTCGACAAAGTGATTTTGACTGGCTGCACTAATCTTGGCGATCTTGCTGGTAGATCATATTCCGGCGGCATCGTTGGAACCATTAACAATAAGAACGCTGATAATGTCTTCACCCGTTGCGTGAATCACGGGGCAATTCGTGCCGTTAACCAAAGCGGCATTGGCGGCATCGTCGGCTCCACGTTGGTTGCCAACAATACGGAATATCACGTCACCTTTGTTGATTGCATGAACACGGGTCTCATCGTTGGTAGTAGCAGGATCGGTGGCATCGCCGGGCAATGCAATGGCACTTACAGTGGCTGCGTGAATTACGGTACCATTCAAGCAACCGGCACCCCATATGGAGAACTTTTTGGCTCCGGAGAGATGGTTGAAGCTTAATTGTTTTGAAAGGAGAGGAATATGAAAAGGCGATCGCGAAATTTATTCCTTGGCTTTGCTCTAATTTTCGGCATGGCCAGTTGCTCTTCTCCTGAGATCATTACCAGCAGCGTTCCTAATCAGGAGGAAGACGGCCTTCTTCCTATCGATGAAAAAGAAGACGCGCCCCTTCGCCTTTGGTATGACGAAGAAGTCCAACAGCTTAACGAAGGCGCTTCTAAAGCGACGATGGGCGGAGGTGCCGATCTAGGCTGGGAACGTTGGTCTTTGCCTTTGGGAAATGGCTATTTCGGGGCCAATGTTTTTGGCAGAACCGGATCGGAACGAATCCAAATTACTGAAAAAACGCTTTCCAACCCTTGGAGAGTTACGAATAACAATTGGCAGCAAATCGAAGTTGGGGGACTTAATAGTTTTTCCGAGACTTATATCGACTTTAATCACATCAGCAATTTAACGAGTGATTATTACCGTTATTTGGACGTTAATAATGCCATCTCTGGCGTTTCCTATACGTATGAAGGGACGAAATATACACGCGAATATTTCACCTCCTATCCGGATAAGGCGTTGGTGATGTATTTTGATGCCGATCAAGCTGGATCGATTTCTTTCACCCTTCGTCCAACGATCCCTTATAAACAATCCTTTATGGCTTTCCCCGGAGATGAGGTAAGCAAACAAGGGCAAGTGACCTCCTCGGTTTCTAATGGTGTTGGCGAGATTGAACTATCAGGCAAACTCGGTTACTACGACGTTGATTTCTATGGCCTATACCGCGTTTATACCGTCGGGGGAAGCGTTACGGCTTCTTCGGTTATCGAGACCTATTATGACCGCGATGGTTCTTATCATCATGATAGCAACGGAACCATTGAAGTAAGCGGGGCCAATCAAGCTTTTGTTGTGGTTACTCTTGGCACCGATTATGAGCTTTCTAGCGATATCTTCACTTCTCGCGACCGTTTTAAACCAACAGCTTTAACGGATTTAGATGATGCCAAAGCGAAAGTGCAAACCGATATGGGCAAAATCGATCGCCTCATCGCCAACAGGACACCAAATGAAGCGTATCAACTTCTAAGACAAAGACATTTAGACGACTATAAGTCGCTATATGACCGCGTTCATTTCCATTTGGATTATGACAAAAAGGATTTGTCATTAACTACTGACGCCCTTCTTCGTAATTACCAAATCGGCATTGATAGCACTTATCTAGAAAACCTGATCTATCAATATAGCCGTTATCTATTGATTGCTTCCTCTCGCCCTGGGGCTCTTCCCGCCAATTTGCAGGGGGCGTGGAATGCTTATAACGAACCGCCGTGGTCTAGTGGCTATTGGCATAACATCAATATCCAGATGAACTATTGGTCCGCTTTCTCCACGAATTTGGCGGAGACTTTCATCCCTTATATGGATTTTAATGACGCCTATATGGCTCAAGCCGAAGCCAATGCTTCTACCCTTGTTTTTCAAAATAACCGTAGCGTGTATGGGAAAGATGGAGGCAATGGTTGGACGATTGGCGTTGCGAATAACCCTTTCTTCATCAATGGCGACCGTTCTTCTGGCAACATGGGCTTTACGACCCAACTCTATTGGGATTATTACCAATTCACCAAAGATAAAACCGTCTTGAAAAAGGTTTATGAAATCTTAGCCAATGCTGCGCGTTATGTTACCAAATGCGTCAAATTGGATAGCGAAGGCCATTATCTTGTCGAGTCTAGTGACTCCCCAGAACAATATGTGAACGGCGTCTGGTATTACACAAGCGGAACTACCTATGCCCAATCTTTCTCTTACCTAAATAACTATTACACCCTTCTTGCCGCGAAAGAGATGGGCGTCGATTTGGATGATCCTTCTTATTTAAGCCGCGAAGAATATTCCGTCTTGAAAACGATCATGGAGCAAATCGACCGTTATGATCCCATCAATGTTGGTCTATCGGGCCAAATCAAAGAATTCCGCGAAGAAGATTATTATGGTTCTCTTGGCGACCCTGGCCATCGTCACATTTCCCAACTTGTTGGACTTTGTCCAGGCAATATCATCACTTCCGCGACCCCAGCTTGGCTTGATGCCGCACGCGTGACGTTAGCGGGAAGAGATAGCCAAAATAACCTTGGCCCTGCTTTGGAGCAGGTTGGATGGTCTTTTGTTCACCGTATGGGCTGCTATGCCCGCATCAAAGACGGGAAGATGGCCCATCAAATGCTTCATGACCTTGCCGATAAGCAGATGACGACCAATTTGCTTACTCTTTGCGGCAACGTCTTCCAAATCGAAGCAATCTTAGGAACTTCGGCGACGATGACGGAGACGATGGTTCAAAGCCATGAAGGCTATATCGATTTATTCCCCGCGATGCCCGAATCTTGGAAAAATGGCTCGATTGACGGCATTGTCGCTAGAGGCAATTTCGAAATGGGCCTCGATTGGAAAGATGGGGCTTTGAAGAAAGTAAGTCTTCTATCGAAAGCTGGTCAGCAAGCCAAAATCACTTATCCTTCCATCACCAGCGTCAAAGTCGTCCGCGATGATGGCATCGAAGTGGCTTATGAAGTCATTGACGAGAATATGATTTCCTTCGCTACGGAAGAAGGGCACACGTATACGTTAACCCATTTCGTCAAAGCCAAGAAAATCGATAAGCCTCAAAACTTCACCTTTGAAAGAGAATATCTATCCGCGTTCGAATTTTCTTGGGAAAAGGTTGAAGGAGCTTCTAGCTATAAACTTTATAAAGCAACAGGCAACAATCCTACTTATGAATATGTTGGATCTTCTTTAACCAATCGCATTAGCTATACGGCTCCTAAAGAAGAAATCAACGAAAGAACGACCTTCTGCCTTGTTGCTGTTGATTCTAGGGGCAGAGAAAGCGACCGCGTGGCTTGCTTCTATAATCCATTTGAAGCCGATGCCCAGGTTTATGACGCTTCTTGGGATATCTTAGAAGACGGCAAATTGCAGGTACGTGTGCAAGCCAATGAAAGATCTTGCGCCTATCGCCTATACGAGAAAAAGCCGCATTGGCAAAATTATGTTCTTCTCGATGAAAGCAATTTCCCGCTTCTTCAAGCGGACGCTTATCACGAAGATAGCCTATATGCCGTGACCGCGGTTTCGGCTTATTCGGGCTTTGAGACGCCCAAATATTTCATCAATGTGAATCAATCTTCCAACGTCTTCTTGGGAAAAGAATTCACGCCTACGGCTGCCTCCAAAGCTTCCGAATATAACGCCACCTTCCGTCACGGCTGCTTAACCGATGGCATCTTTGACGCTAATCGGGGCCGTTATTCTTCGAAAGTAAATGGCATGATGGACGCCACTATGGATTTAGAAGGCCATTATAGCCTCTCGGAAATCCGTATCTACACTTACGATAGAAACCTCAATTACGCCGGCTCCTCGATGACGATTGAAGGCTATGGGCCGTTTGGTTGGGAGACTTTATACGAGATTCCATCCACCAACGACTTCTCGCAATATCGAGTTGGGAATGATTACCTATCCTTCCCGCTTCAAAACCGCATCTTCTCGAAGATTCGCATTGCCGTTCCTAAAGCAGTTGATAGCTTTGCTATTAGCTTCTATGAAATCGAAGCCTATGGCTTTGAAATCGATGGCGGAAAAGAAGAAGGAAGCGGAAACGCCATTCCTTCTGCCTCTATTTCTTCAACCGGAGCATATGGCAATCTTGAAGCGATGCAAGATGGCAACCCCAACACCTTTGCTCAACTAGATGGGGAAAACGGCAAAGCCGAATTAACGTTGACCCTTCCTTATCCAAGAGAACTCTATTCTTTAACGATAAAAACGGATACGCCAGATTTATCGGATAAGACCAAAATCGAGGCATACGTGAATGGGGTTTGGGTTGTCATTGCTCAAGGGATTTCTTGCAATGACGGCTTAACGGTTCCTTTCTTCGGCGTGAAAGCATCGAAGATTCGCATCACGTTTGAGAATAGTCATTATGCAAGCGATCATAGTTCCTTCTTGATCAACGAAATCTCCTGCACCGAAGCTAAAGGAAACGATGCAACCTCGTTATTAGAAGCTCTCCGTCAAATCGAATATTCGTCCTATGGGGTCGATTATTTCCTCGACGAAGATTATTTACGCTTCCTCGGTTACTCCTTGAATGAAAATGCGACTTCAGAAGAGATTGCTTCTTATCTAGAAGACATTCAGGAATACATATCGCTTCAATAGAAAGGAGAAAGACATGGATAAAAGAAAAACGTGGATTGCATTATCAATGGTTGGCCTTCTTTCTGGCTGTGTTAATGGAGGAGAGAGTATGTCTTCAAGTTCGGAGACTAAATTAACCGGCATCTCTGCTATTTATAATGGCGATAATTCCATCGCCTATGGAGCGGCGGTGGAAAGCGACCTCTTTGACATTGCTCTTCAATATGGCGAGGACGTTCAAAAGGGGAAGAAAGAAGATTTCGTTGCCGAGATTATCTCTGGCTCAACCTTTAGCAAAGACAAAGTCCAAGTCAAAGTAACTTCAACCCAAGATGAGTCGATTTCAACGACGTTAGAATTGCTTCCAAAGGAAAGAGAATCCATGAAGATTCTTTTCGTCGGGAATTCTTTCTCTGACGATACGATCGAATGGATGTATGACATCGCGAAAGAGCTTAATGTCGATCTCCACGCGGAAAACCTCTATATCAGCGGATGCGACATCGTCACCCATTACCACAACGCCCTTTCGGATGCGAAAGCCTATACATGGGTCCGTCGTTCTGGCTCCTATTGGTCAAGATTAGAAGGCGTTTCCTTCAAAGACAGGGTTGAAGCGTTGGATTGGGATTACATCTCCTTCCAGCAAGCTAGTGCCTTCTCTGGCATTGAAGATTCCTATTATTATTTGGCTCCTCTATTAGAGAAAGCCGAAGGGATGTTATCCAACAAAGAGCATACCCAATTCGTCTTCAACATGACCTGGGCTTATCAAGGCGATTCCACCCATGGGGATTTCTATCGTTATCAAAATAACCAAATGTTGATGTATCAGATGATCACCAACGCCGTGACGAAGAAAGTCCTCCCCATTTCCAAAATCAAAGCCTTGATTCCTAATGGCACGGCCATCCAAAACGCGAGAAGTTCTTTTATTGGAGATAATTTAACGCGAGATGGGTATCACCTTTCCTACGATTTAGGACGATATATCGCCGGGCTTACCGCGATGAAAACCTTAACGGGAAAAAATATTGATAATCTTCTTTTCTCTCCTGTAGATGAAACAAGGACTTTGATTGCCAAAGAAAGCGTAGACAACGCCTTGATCAATACGTTGATTCCAACCAACTCTATTTATAACCAGAATCCTTATTCTTTAGAGGAGTTGGAAGCCAATTATGATGTCATGCCCCTTCCCTTTTACCCTGGATATTTTGATTCAACCAATTCCACGCCTTCCACGCGCATTACCAAAA
>CAMOEH010000157.1 GCA_946612055.1 uncultured Bacillota bacterium
TCGCTCTAACCATCTGAGCTAATGGACCAAAGTGCCGAAAAAGGCTCACCTATTATACTAGGAACGTTTTTTCTTTTGAAAGAAAATCATCAGGAAAGCAGATACCCGACGCCGTGGATCGTTTTGATGGAAGCAGAAACGGTTTTGCCAAGGCATTTTCTTAACGCGGAAACGTGCATATCGATTGCCCTGGTATGGATTTTGGCTTTGGGGGCATATAGCTTTTGCTGAATCTCGCGCCTGGTCAAAGGCTCCCCCTGCTTCTCCACCAGTAAAGCAAAGATTATAAACTGGGTATTGGTTAAGGGCAAAACCTTGCCATCGAGGAAGGCTTTGAAGGAAGAGAAATCGATGATAACCTCGTTTTGGCCTTGATTGATCCTTAAGGATAAGAGCTGGTTTTGTTTGGTTTCATCGGATCGGCTGTTCATTCACATCTTCCTCTTAAGCAAGTTGCTCAATTCAAGATGCTTCTATTATGTTCTAGAACCACCCCGCTGGCGCGAAATCGAGGAAATCTTTACATGTAAGCGGTTTCAAAATGGGCAAAAGAAAAAGCCAAATCGCGGTTTGCAACCGGCAATTTCTTTTTACTTCAAATCGCGGTTGACGAAGATGCCATAGCCACCGAAGAAGGAGCCTCCACCAACAAGAAGGAGTTCCACGATCGTCGAGGTCATGTTGTAGGCGGTTTGATCGGGAATCGAGCTGCTTAATTCATAGATCCCCGACAAGGCGCTAGGCGAAGCTAAAGAAGCAAAATCCGCACTTCCGATCATTGCGCGCTGGGTTGGGGGCAACCAGGCGATGAATTTCGATAAACCGACGATCAAATCGGTATCCGATCCCATATTAGCCAAAAGGGGAATCATATAGATGAAGACCCCGATGACGGCCGTTCCGACGAAGATGAGAATGTTCATCGGGGCGACGAAACCATTGCCGTTAAGCAAGACACAGGTGAAATAGATGAAGGTGAAATAAACGATTTGGGCTAATAACCCAAGTCCAGCCGAAAGGAAGAATTTATTCAAAGATTCGGCAGAATCGAACCCGCCTTCGAATCGGCATAAGGTGATTGGCAAAATCATCATGACCGCGAAGACAAGGCGGAGTATCGCGGCAAAGACCAAATTGCCTAGATACAAAGAAACGTAGATTTGGCCGCGAGAATGACCCGTGACGATATAATCCCGGAACGAGCCGGAAGTGACTTCCTGACGGAATCTCACCGCGACGAATACCAAGATCAAAATGGCTGGGATTTCTGGAGAAGTCGCGATCTTATACCAATACCCGCCATTAAGGGCAACGATGATCAAGCGCGATATCGTTAAGGTATTCCCTCCATCAATGACAAAGCTTAAAAGCAAGAAGATGACGCCTGCAAGCAAGCCTAATGCTCCGAGGATAATGAATTCGACCCAAAAGGATTTCGTTTTGAACAAACGGAAGAAATAGCCACGAAGGATGTTTTTCATTGTTCTTCCTCCTTCAGCAAATCCATGAAATAGGCTTCCAAATCCCCGCTTTCTTCTTTCATGGAGGAGATGGCGATGCCTCCTTGGATAAGAGAGGTCATCACCGAAGCGGATTCCCCGAAATCGGAAAGAACGAGTTTGCCTTCTTCAATAGAGGCGTTCCATTGATGTTTCTTAGCCAAAGCAAGGGCCTTTTCGGTATCGTCTACGCCCAAAATAAGCGTATGGCGAGACGTATGCTCTAATTCTTCGGCCGAGATCTCCTTCACCACTTTCCCTTTATCAAGGAAGCAATAACGGGTTGCAAGGCGAGAGAGCTCGCCAAGGATGTGGCTAGAAATAACGATCGTGATGCCTTTTTCTCTGTTTAAGCGGAGAAGCAATTCGCGAATTTCGACGATGCCCGCGGGGTCTAGGCCATTAGTTGGCTCATCAAGGATCAATAATTTGGGATCCCCCATCAAAGCCATCGCGATGCCAAGGCGCTGCCTCATGCCAAGAGAGAAATCCTTGGCTTTTTTGTTCGAATTCTTCTCATCCGATAAGCCGACGAAATCAAGCATATGGTCTGCTAAGTCATTTAAATCCTCATTCATCCCCATCAATAAAGCGCGGGTAATGAGGTTTTTCTTCGCGTTCATTCCCCCGAAGAAAGAGGGTGTTTCGACCATTGCCGCGATATTCTTCCTGGCTTTTACGAGTTCTTTCGGGCTGCTTACGCCGAAAAGAGAATACGATCCAGAAGTTGGCCTCGCTACATCGGTTAAAACGCGGATGAGGGTCGTTTTCCCTTCTCCGTTTTTGCCGACTAAGCCAAGGATATCGCCTTCTTTGACGTCGAGATTGACGCCAACTAAAACGTCCTTATGGCCATATCGCTTGCAAAGATCATGCGTTTCGATAATGGTTTCCATATCGGAGATTATACCCTTTTCGTTATGGGGAATAAATGCGCCTTAAAGGAGAGCGTTGCATTGATCGATGGCAATTTCGGCGACTGTACCCAAATCGACATCATAAAGGCCGCAGATATAATCGATATAAGTCCAGGCGATGCCATGGAGGAACATGTGGAAGCCGAGGCGCTTTTTCGAATCTTCTTTCAAGACGGGATAATGCTTGATGAAGGAATCTTCGGTCAATTTGAATTCAAAATGGCGGGCCTTCACAAACGAAGAACGGGCGAAAGAGCATAAGAGGAGCTTTAGGCTATCGCGATGTTCCAAAATGAAACCATTGATGCCAAAGAAAAAAGAAGAAATCCAATCTTCTTCGCCGATTTGATCGAGGAAGGACATATAATTCCGCGTCAATTCTTTCCTTCCTTCGTCGATAACATCGACCGTGCTTTGATAATGGTTATAGAAAGTGCCACGGGATACCCCGGCTTTTTTGGCAAGCTCGGATACGGAGACCTTTTCGATTTCCCCTTTCTCCAAAAGCAACTCGAATAAAGCGTTTTGGATGGCTTTGCGCGAACGCAAGGAGTTGGCGTATTCTTTGTTCTTATTCATGGCAAATGTCCTTGATGAAGGCTTCTAAATGAGCGAAATCGTCTTGGTTGGGGCGATCTTTGTTGATACCAAGCCAAGAAGCCGGGCAATGGAATTCTTTGCTCGAGATGGCGATGCCATATTTTTTCGCCGCTTTGGCGATAACTTTGTAAGTGCTTGCCCCGCTAGCGGAAGTATTGATGTTATAAAGGGTTCCGATTTTATCCGCGTTATTTTTTAAGAACGCTTTGACGTTTTTATCGACATTAGCCGCGTACATCGCGTTGATGAGCAGGACTTTTTCCTTTTTCTCTTCTAAGGGGAAAGAAACGTCTTTGGCTTCCGCCGACAAAAGATTGCTAACGAAATCAGCGAGCTTTTTGGTGTTGCCTTTTTTGCTCTTGGTAAAATAGACAATAGCAATTGACATAAAAAAATCCCTTTTATTTATTGAAATAAA
>CAMOEH010000158.1 GCA_946612055.1 uncultured Bacillota bacterium
ATTCTTTAGAAGACGTTAAGGCCATGATGAATGGAACCTACAAAAAGCCTTCTATCGAAGCCGAAAAAGGGAAAAGCGAAGACCTGTTCTCTTCCTTCCGTTTCCATCTCGAATCAAACGAAAACAAAGAAAACAAAAACGTTCAAAATAACGAACAGGAACGCCGTAATGGCAATAACCATTATCAAAACCGCCACCACAACAAGCACAATAACCAAAACCGCGGGAATAATCCTCAACAGCCCCAAAACAATGAGCAGAGAAGCAACAACCAGCACCACCGCTTCCATCGTCACAATAACAACAAAAACGGAAATAAGAATTCATGATCGATAGAGAACTCAATTTTGAAGGCACGTCCCCTCTTCTTTATCTCATCGCCACGCCCATTGGCAATCTTTCCGAAATGACTCCAAGGGCTTTAAAGATCATCGAAGAGATGGATTATATTGCCGCGGAGGATACGCGCAATACCAGCGAGTTGCTTCACAAATTCACTCTCTCGAAGCCTATGATTTCTTGCCACGAGCATAATGAAGAAGAAGCTAGCACAAAAATCGTTAATCTTCTTTTAGAAGGAAAGAAAGTTGCCTATATGTCCGATGCTGGGTATCCAACTCTTTCTGATCCAGGAACGAGGCTTGTTGCCAATTGTTTGGATGCCGGAATCAAAGTATCCGTTATCAACGGGCCTTCTGCCGCGATCAATGCGCTTGCCGCGTCTGGATTAGATTCCTCTCATTTCTATTTCGAAGGTTTTCTCCCTCCAAAAGAAAGCCAAAGGAATGAGGAGTTGCGTGAGCTTTCTAAGCGCAAAGAAACGATTATCTTTTATGAATCGCCTCACCGCATTGGGCGCACCCTCATCGCGATGGCCGCAACTCTAGGTCCTAGAAAAGCCGTGATTGCCCGCGAGCTTACCAAATCGCACGAAGAATTCATCCGCGGTAATCTCGATGAATTGGCTTTGCTAGAAGAAGAAACCCTCCGAGGGGAAATGGTCATTGTTGTTGAAGGAGCGAAGACGGATATCTCCGAAATCTCTGATAACGAAATCGCTTTGGCGTTAAGAGACGAATTAGAACGAGAAAGAAGTCCAAAAGAAGCGATCGCGGTCGTTTCCAAAGGAATGGGCATTCCGAAAAACCGCGTTTATTCGATTTATCTATCGACGTTCAAATCGGAAGATTAGGCTACGGCCTTTTCTTTTTTCTTATGCAAATAAAGATAGAGGCCGTATCCTCCGCAAGAGAGGATGCCAATTAAGGTCAATGCACCCGATAAATTAGAATATGGAGTTTGATAGACGAGGAGATAGGATTCGTATTCTTTTGGTGCATATAGCCCATATAGTCCTCCATCTAGGCGATAAGAAGGAACTTGATGTTTCTTGCCATTATTATCAACGCCATAAGCTTTCCATCCGGCATCATAGCCTAGTTGGGTGACGATGATTTTTCCTTTTTCATCGACTTCGTGATGGAACTTCGTATCGAAACGATAATTGTTCACGCCTTTAACAACATTTTTAAGGCCTAGATCAACGGCATATTTCTCTGCCATATCAGCAATTTCACTATATTCGTGGAGGAGGAAAGAAACGCCTGTTGGATCAAAAGTCAAAGAGCCATTTCCCGGGAAACAGATCATGATTTCCTTTACACGTCCCCCATGAGCGTATAGTCCGAAGGATTGGGCGTAACCGTTATAATATTCCCCGCTTTTGGCGTTAGTGAAAGCGCGATATTCAAATCCAAGGACCTGGTTTTCTTTTAGAAGATTGCCACCTTCATCAAAGGTATCTCCAATCAAAACGATACGAGGCTGGACGCTGGAATTGAAATAAGAGAATTCTAAATAAGCACCTTTGATATCTTCGTTCCAATAAGTCCCGGTTTTTGGAATAAGGGAGATGTGGTCATAATCGCGCATCACCGTTTTCGAAGAGACGATGTTGTAAGTGGAATCATGATGATTGATGTAATAGCCAACGCCTTCGTCTTTGTAAGAAGAAGATGATGACGGCATCAATTTATCTGACCCCGTTGTTCGATACACGACCACCTTAAATCCTTTGCTTGAGGACATGGTAATCGGGGTTTTCCCATAGGTATTGGTTAATCCGGATACCGATGCTTCAGGAATAATTTCGTTATAAGAAAGGCCATCAGGAAGTTCAACGCCATCATCGAAGATCGCTCCTTCGACTTCCTCTCTGCTATTACGATAAACCTCATAATTCCCTCGACTATTCCAAGCATTGGAATACCAAGAGGTCAAATACTCGGAATCCTCAATATGACCCATCTTGTAAAGTCGAGAAGAATCAACCGCGTGTCCTAAAGAAGGCATGAAATTTTCATGGACGCGGAAGATGCGGAACTGATTGGAGTCGATGGAATCATCTTTGATTTCCTCCGCCCCAAAAGGCACGTTGACGCCAACCCACTGATTCCAGGCGCTATAATCGTTTTTCACAACATGATATCGATATCCCAAAGCAAAATCGACACCATATCGCTTATGTCCATAATAACCAGACCAATGGGGGTTATATAAGGTTTCTCCTCCATAAGTCGGTCCAACGGTATCGCCATGGGTTTTCATATGGTTCATGAAAGCGAAATCTTCGACATCGAAATTCATCAAAGAATGGAATGCTCCAGACGCATTGACGCCAATCGCGTTTTGGAAATTCTTGTTTCCATAAGCATTATCAAAATAAGAACGGAAGAAACTATCGTCTTCATTGATGCGGTTTGCGATGATCTGGGACGTTTCTAAATTCTGCCTGCCTCCTAAGAAAGAGCGTTCATAAGACCAAGAAGAAACATAACTTGCTGATACGTTCCCCGTGATGATGATTTCTGTTACTGCAGCCGCTAGAAGAGCATGAGGGAGCCATTTCTTTTTGGTAAAGCCAACATAAAGCCCCGCTTCAATCGCGACGATGGCAATTTGGTAATAGAAATACCAGTTCCGGTGCCTTTCAAAGAAAGTTCCTTTCCCTTCTGCGTCCGGAAGCAAATAAGAATGCTTCCAATAAGTGAGGCCATTTACATTGGTGAAGGATTTTCCTTCTAAAAGAAGGAAGATAAGCCAATAAGCGATAACCGTTCCTAATAAAGCTAGGATGGAAGAGGCAAGCGGAATCCATTTGTATCCGGTTTGCCTTTGATCTAATGCCCAGCAGCAATAATAAATTAGAGATGGAACCAACACGATGAACCATCTTCCATAACCATTGCCTGAGAAGGCATAGAAGAAGAAATAGGAAGAATTGGTAAATAGTAAGA
>CAMOEH010000159.1 GCA_946612055.1 uncultured Bacillota bacterium
TCTCAGAAAGAGAAGCCCAAATCGGTTCGTTTAACAATCCTTTGTTCATACTTCCGAGGGGATACCAGGCTTCGATTTTGATGCCATGTTTTTCATGGTGTTCCCTTAATTTGTCTTGGGCTTCATAAGGATGGCATTCGACTTGATTAACGGCAGGGACGATGGTGGCGTATTTAAGCATCTCATCGACGAATTTTTCAGAGAAATTGGATACCCCAATTGATCTGATTTTCCCCTGACGAACACATTCTTCCAAATCAAGCCAGGCTTTCTTGATGTTTCCATAAGGTTGGTGGAGAAGGAATAGATCCAAATAATCCACGCCTAGCCTCTTCAAGGTAGCGTCAACAACTTCGGGGACCTTCTTGTAATAGGCGGGGAATATTTTAGACGTTAAGAAGATTTCTTCTCGGGGAAGTCCAGAAGCAGCGATAGCCCTTCCTACGGCCTTTTCGTTTTGATAGAAATTGGCCGTATCGATATGGCGGTAGCCATTGGCTAAGGCTACTTTAACCGCGAATTCAGCTTCATCGGGAGATAAGCGATATGTCCCGATGCCAAATTGGGGGATGCGGTGGCCGTCATTTAAAAGAAATTGTTCCATTGGTTTATCCTCTTTTTTTCAATATAACGTATCGCCCTATTCTTGACGAGAAATAGGCAAATTCTTTTTCTCGCTTCAAAAGCAAATTTACATTTTTGTCAAGAATGAGAAAGAAAGTAAAACAAAAATAAATTGGCTTATCATCGATACTATTTCATCGTGTAAAGAAAGGTTTACATCGATTTTGGCACATATTGGTTGACCATTGTTTTGCGCGCTGCCTATATTTAGAAGCGCTTCAAAGGAGGTAAAGAAGATGACAATCGGTGAAAAAATCGCCCACTTAAGGATTGCCAATAACATTTCTCAGGAAAAGCTTTCCGAATTATTGAAGGTTTCCCGTCAATCCGTTTCCAAGTGGGAAAGCGACGAATCCTTGCCCCAAATCGATAAGGTTTTGCAAATCTGCGATCTCTTCAAAATCACCGCGGATGAGCTTCTTCACGATAACGTTGTTATCCATCGCGGCAAAGCCTTACCCTTACGCTTAGAAGAAGGGGTGAAAACCAAATATTTCGGGACCGATGGCTTCCGTGGCGAAGTCAACAAAGTCCTAACCTGCGACCACGCTTATAAAATTGGAAGATTCTTGGGCTGGTTTTATGGCAACCCGAAATACAATCTCCAAAAGCCAGGATACCGTCCTCGTATCTTGATTGGAAAAGACACGAGACGTTCTTCTTATATGCTCGAATATGCCGTTGCGGCGGGCATCGCTTCTAGCGGAGCCGATGTCTATTTGCTTCACGTCACGACCACGCCTAGTGTTTCTTATATCGTCAGGCAAGATTGCTTTGATTGCGGCGTGATGATCACCGCTAGCCATAATCCTTTTTACGATAATGGCATCAAGATCATTAATTACAATGGTGAGAAAATCGAAGATGCGGTGGCTGTCCTTATCGAAGCCTATCTTGATGGAGCTTTAGATAAATTAGGGATTAAAGAGAAAGATTTACCCTTCGCTAGTAGAGAAAAACTAGGGGCAATCTTTGATTACGCTAGCGGTAGAAATCGTTACATCGGATATTTGATCTCTCTCGCCCGTTTCTCCCTAAAGGGATATCGCATCGGCTTAGATAGCGCTAATGGAGCATCTTGGATGATTGCCAAATCCGTCTTTGATGCGGTAGGGGCTCAAACCTTTGTAATTAATAACGAGCCCAATGGTCTCAACATCAACGAGAATGCTGGATCGACCCACATCGCTCCCTTTTGCCAATTCGTCAAAGACAACAAATTGGATATGGGCTTTGCTTTCGATGGCGATAGTGATCGTTGCATCGCTGTCGATGAAAATGGCAAAGAAGTTGATGGAGATAAGATCCTCTATCTTCTTGCCAATAAGCTTAAAGGCGAGAATTCGTTAGAAAACAATGCCGTCGTCGCGACCATCATGTCCAATTCAGGACTTGAAAAAGCTTTGAAAGGCATTGGCGTGAAATTGATCCGCACGACCGTTGGGGATCGCTTCGTCTATGAGAAGATGCAACAGGACAATTATTCTCTAGGAGGAGAGCAATCGGGCCATATCATCGTCAAGAAATATGCGACGACAGGAGACGGCATCCTCACGGCTTGGATGATTGCTGAAGAAGTGATTGGCAAGAAGACAACTTTGTCTAAGCTTGTTTCCCCAGTTCGTTCTCTTCCCCAAAAGACGAGGAACGTGAAGGTGACCAACAAATCCGCGGTCGTGGATGATTATGCCGTCAAAGCGCGGTTTGCCGAATTAAGCGAAGCCATGGGTGAAGATGGTCGCATCTTGCTTCGAGAAAGCGGAACCGAACCCGTTGTCCGCATCATGGTAGAGGCTCGTAATGAAGCAGAATGCGATGCCTATATCGAAAAGATGTATGCAACGATCAAGAAAAGAGGGTACGTGTGTGAATAATTTACCAATCAAAACCTGCGAACTATATCGCTGCGACATCCCGTTCCTATTCCCTTATTTTGCCCAAGCTGAATATCCGTGGCTTCTTCTTCCTCGGATTGAAGAGATCGTGGAGAAAGCATTGTCGGAGCATTGGGAAGGATATAGCGAAATCTCTCCCGGCGTCTTAGTGGGACAAAACGTTAAGATTGCCCAAACGGCAACAATCATTCCTCCCGTTATTATCATGAGTGGAACCGAGATTCGCCCAGGAGCCTATATCCGTGGCAAAGTCTTTATTGGCGAGAATTGCGTCATCGGGAATTCTTCCGAACTCAAGAACTGCATCCTCCTTAATCACGTGCAGGTTCCTCATTATAACTATGTCGGCGATTCGATTTTGGGTAACCATGCCCATATGGGGGCTGGCTCGATTTGCTCCAATCTAAAAAGCGATAACCGTCCTGTTGTTATCCATGGGGAGAAAGATTATCCAACCTCTCTTCGAAAAGTCGGTGCCTTCTTAGGAGATGATGCAGACTTAGGGTGCCATTGCGTTTGCAATCCCGGGACGATCGTTGGAAAAAACACTTCCGTCTATCCCTTAACTAGCCTTCGTGGCGTCTATCCAGAAAATAGCATCGTCAAAAGCCAAAAAACCATCGTCAATCGAAAATGAGGCGTTAAATTGTTTCCTCTTTCCAAAAAGAGGATAATAGCCTTATGAAATTTCGTGCCAAATTGTTTTTGACATTCGTAGCAGCCTTTGCTTCGATGTCCGCCGTTGCAACGGCTAGTTATCAATCCTCTTCTATCAAAGAAGAAAGCGTTGTCGCGGTCACCGATGCTTCGGTTTGGGATGGCCTTGATTATTCGACCTATGGGGCAGCCTTCCGCGCTTCTTTGGCGGCCAAAATCAAAGCAACCCGAAGGAAGACTTGCTCTTATGACGCGACCTTAGCAATTGGGCAAAACGCTGCTTCTTATCCAAAAGGATCGAATAGGTTTGTTCCTTTTTATCACACCACGGATACGGTGGTTTCTGGTGGATGCAATCGCGAACACGTCTGGCCTAATTCTCGTGGAGCAGGCAAATCTGGCCCAGGAGCAGATCCCCATATTATTCGACCAACTTTGACAAGCGAAAATAGCGATCGCGGCAACTCTTTCTTTGGGACTACCGGTAACACATGGGATCCGGCTAGTTGCGGATTTGAAGGAGCTAGAGGAGAAGCGGCCCGTGTCATTCTTTATGCTGCGACAGCTTATTACGATACCTGCGGAACCGGCGGCTCGAGCAATGGCAATATTCCATTGAGCCTTTCCAATAATCCGGGCGACGCCAACAATAGTCATACAATGGGGAGGCTCGATACCCTCCTTGAATGGAATGCTACCTATCCGGTTACGGCGATGGAAATCCAAATCAACAATTATTTGGCCGATGCCGGATATGCGAGAAATCCTTTTGTCGATTATCCGGTTTTAGCCAATTACATTTGGGATAAAAACGGACTTAGGAATTCTCCTTATCAAGATGGAGGCGAGAATATTCCTTCTTCGACCTCTTCTAACCCTTCCTCTAGCAGCGTTCCTGATGATGGGTCGGGATATCGATTGGTGAAGGACGTGAATGAATTAAATGCCGGAGACAAAGTCGTTATCGTTTCCGAAGACCCTGATGCCAGCGGATCTTATCTTGCCTTGACCTCTTCGGCAAAATCGGATTCTCTTCCTTGGTATTTAATTGGTTGCCCGGCGACCTTTAATGGCGAGAAGCTAGAATATCTCGATGCGATGGCTTCTTGGACTGTCGGCAAAGAAAACGGGAAATATCAATTCAAATTAGGCTCGAAGAGTCTCTTCCATTATGTCGATAGCGAGAACCATTATTCGATTGGTGTTGGCTCTCCTGGAAGCGATGGCTCGGTGAATTGGTCGATTCAAGATATGAATCCCTCTTCCGGGCTATGCCAACTTTATGGCGAGAAAGGCGTCTATCTGGAATATTACAAGAGCAGTTTCTGCGGCTATCGTTATAAGCCGAATATTGGGATTCGCTTCTTTGCTTATTCCGACGGAGAGGAAATCCCTTCTTCGAGCAGCTCGGAAATCCCAAGCAGTTCTTCGGAACCTTCGAGTTCGATTCCTTCCTCCGAAAGCAGTTCTACGACCGTTCCCTCTTCCTCTGAAAGCGGATCTTCCGTTGCCCCGTCCTCTTCTGAAGGAGGCTCTTCTAGACATAGAGGATGCCGTGGCGAAGTGATTTCGGGCTTGGTTGCTTCTTCGATCGCTATGGTTGGAGTCATCGGGGTCGCCTTATACCGTAGAAGGAGGCCAGAATGAGGCTATTAGCCTATCTTTCTCGTTCTTCAATTATTGGTGTGATCGTTTCGATTGCCATCGTTGCTTTGACGATTGCCATCGTCTTTTATCTCCTTTCTTTGAAAGACAAAAACAAAGACGAGGAAGAATAATGTTCCTATTGCTAGCGTTACCGCCTTTTGGCGGTTATAATTTTTCCTGATGCCTATTTCTAAGAAAACCAAAACCAACAAAAGGAAGACCGTTCGCGGGAGCACTTCCATGTCTGAGGCGATTCATCGCCTTCGCGTTGCGACAGCAATCATCATTTTGATCGAGTTGCTTATCGCTGCCGCGGCAATCACCCTCTATTTCTTCAATTGGCCTAGAGGAATGCAAGAATGGCTTAGCCCGAGAGTTTGGGCCATTGCTTCCGGCTCGGTTATCGTTATCGATGGCCTTTTCCTTTGGTTCAGCGAAGCTAGGATCTCGGCAATCCGTCAGAAAAACGATTTGGATGCCGCGTCGATTTTAGGATCGGATGTCCAAGAAGCTTATAACTTCGGCCAAATCGGTCTCGTTGTCGTTGATGATAATGATTCCGTGGCTTGGGCCTCCCCCTTATTCAAAGATCGTCACATCGATTTGCTTGACCTCAACATCTTGGAATGGGAGCCTCGCCTTGCTGATTTAAAGACCGCTCCTACGGATATCTCGGTGAAAGTAGAAGTCAACGGACGCAACTATGAAGTCAAATATCTTTCCGATGCTCGTCTATATATCTTCAAAGACTGCACCGATTACGAATCGATCTTCTCTTATTCGAAAGAACAAGCGGTGGTCATCGGTATCATCTTGCTGGATAACTATTCCGATATCGCGGGTAAAACCGAAGACGATAACAACGACTTAGTCGCGAAAGTTCGCGCGGCAATTTTTGATTACGCCAAAGAGCATGGCGTCTTGCTCCGTCGTTTCCGTTCGGATTCCTATTTCGCGGTTTGCAATTTCGCGACCCTTGCTTCGATGGAAGAAGATCGCTTCAAAATCTTGGAAAACGTCCGTGCCTTAGGCAAAGGGCAAAATGTCATCCCAACCCTTTCGATTGGCTTTGCTCACGATTTCCCTGATGTTGGCAAATTGAACGAAATGGCTTCTAACGCCATCGATATCGCGATGTCGCGTGGCGGTGACCAGGCGGTTGTCTCTTGCTATGGCAAGGACCTTACCTTCTATGGAGGAAGATCCGCGGCGATTGAAAATACGGGCCGCGTCCAATTCCGTTCGGTTGCCGACTCGATCATCAATATCATCAAAGAATCTTCTAATGTCTTTGTCTCTGGTCATAAAGAAATGGATATGGACGCTTTAGGAGCTTGCTTAGGCGTGATGGCCATCTGCGAACATTACAAAGTCCCTTGCCAAATCATTTACGATCCCCGTAACACCGAAAAGAAGACTCGTCTAGCCTTGACCAATTCTTTCTCCAAGACCGAAATCGAAAAGATGACGATTTCTCCAAAAGATGCCGAAGAGAAGATTCGCCCGACGACGTTACTTGTTGTCGTTGATGTTTCTGTTCCAAATCTTGTCATGGGCGATGGGGCGTTAGAAAAATCTGCCAAGACGATTGTTATCGACCATCACCGTCGCGGCGAATCCTTCATCGATCACCCGGTTTTGCCTTATGTTGATCCTTCGGCAGCTTCGGCTTCCGAAATCTTGGCTGAATTCATCCATTACGCGACCGCGAACCCGCGCATAGAGATTCGTCCAGAATATGCGACTTTGATGTTATCGGGTATGTTCTTAGATACCTCGTTCTTCAAATCCAAGAGCACTGGCATCCGTTCTTTCGAAGCCGCGGAAATCTTGAAAGAATTCGGCGCGGATAACTCCCGTGCGGATGATTTCCTCAAAGACGATTATGAAGAATACGCCTTGACGACGAAGATCATCTCGACGATGAAAACCCCATACACGGGCATTGTCTATTGCGTTTCCGATGAGCGCGATATCGTGGAGCGTTCCGCATTAAGCAAAGTCGGTAACCAAGTCATGCAATTAAAAGACGTGCAGGCTTGCTTCGTCATTGGAAAGACGCAGGCAAACGAAGTCCGTATCTCGGCTCGAAGCGATGGCAATAGCGTCAACGTCCAATTGCTTTGCGAGAAGATGGGTGGCGGTGGACATTTCTCTTCCGCGGCTTGCTCGTTCACGGATATGACGGTATTTGCCGTTGAAAACAAATTGATCGATACGTTAGAAACCTATTTATCCGAAGCACGTAAAGAAGGAGGAAAGAATTAATGAAAGTCATTTTGCTCTCCGATGTGAAAAAACTTGGGAAGAAAGGCGATACGGTCGTCGTAACTGATGGCTATGGCGCCAATTATTTGATTCCCCGCGGCTTGGCCGTGGCTTCGACTTCCTCCAGTCAGAAAGAGCTTGCTAGAAGCAATGCCGAAGAAGAAGCCAGGCAAAAAGAGCTTTTCCTAGAAGCAACCGCTTTAGCCAAAAGACTAGAAAACCTCAATGTCGAATTCAAAGCCAAAGCTGGCAATGACGGCAGGATGTTCGGGACCATTTCCCCCAAGGAAATCGAAGCCGAACTTTTAAAGCAATGGGGCATCAAAATCGACAAAAGGAAATTCGTCGATAAATATCCTTGCAATGCCTTTGGCTATACTCGGCTGAAGATCGAGCTTTATAAAGGCAGCGAAGGCAAAGTCATCGGCACGATCAACGTCCACATCGCCGAGGAGAAATAATTATGGCCAAGAAAGTCGCTTTACCCGCCAACGTCGAAGCCGAGCGTTCGGTTTTAGGCGCGATGATGATGGATAAGCTCTACGCTGGAATTGCTTTATCTAGCTTAGAGGAAAACGATTTTTCCGACGTCGATCCTCGCCACAAAATCCTTTTCCGCGCGATGAAGGAAGTCAACAAAAGCGGAAATCCGATCGACGCCCAAACCATTTATAACGAACTCGTGACGCTCCATTTGGATAAGAGCTTCGGGGATATTAGCTATATCATCCAACTCGTCAATTCGATGATTACGCCGGAAAATATCGAAACCTATGTCCATATGGTTCGCGAGCAATCCGTCCTTCGTCAATTGCTTTTGAAAGTCAGCGAGATTCAAGATAACTACACCAAAGGGGTTCCTGATATTGGTGAATTCATCACGAAAGCCAATGACGAAATCTCTGATATTGCTCAATTAAGGACGGTTGAAGGTATGCGCAGTGCAAAAGATGTCGCCAATGTCGTTCATGAGAAGATCAACAAAACCTCATCTAGACAAGATAAAGGGTTATTAGGCGTTGATACGGGCTATGCTGGCTTGAATAAATTGACCCATGGCTGGCAAAAAGGTGACCTCATCATCTTGGCTGCCCGTCCTTCTGTAGGGAAAACGGCTTTTGGGTTGAACCTAGCTTATAATGCCGCCTTCTATAGCAAAGTGGCCGTGGCTTTCTTTTCGCTAGAAATGACCGCGGAGAAAATCATGGAACGTCTTATCGCCCGCGAAGCGATGGTGGAAAACCAAGCGATCCAGCTTGGCAATATCCATGCGCAAGAGAAGATGAAAATCAAAACGGCCGTCGATACGATCAGCAAAACGGAGATCTATTTTGATGACACGCCCAACATGAAACTTGGGGATATCATCGCTTCGGCTACGCAACTTCGTAACAAAACCCATAACCTTGGCTTAATCGTCATCGATTATCTAGGCCGTATCACGACGGGAGAACGCGTTGATCCTAACGCTAGGCAACAAGAAGTCTCACGTATCTCTGGACAATTAAAATCTTTGGCTAGAACCCTTAACGTCCCCGTTCTTTGCCTTTGCCAGTTAAACCGTGATGTTGAAAAAGAAGGTAGCAAACGTCCTGGCTTATCTCATCTTCGCGAATCGGGTTCGATTGAGCAAGACGCCGATATCGTCATGCTCATGTACCGCGAGAATTACTACACGAACCTCGGTCAATCCGTCAGCAAGAAGAAAACCTATCGCGATAAGCAGGAAGAAGAAAAACCAGAAGAAGAAAACCTTTCTCCGGAAGAAAAAGAAAAACGCCAGAATACGGCCGAAACCGAAATCATCGTCGCGAAAAACCGTAACGGCATCACCGGAACCGTCAAACTCAATTTCTTGATGCCCTATTCGCGTTTCACCGATCAGACCCAATCTTATGTTGATAAGATGGCCAAATATCAACGCGGCGGTGATGATGACGAATGAAAATCGCATTCTTAGCCTCGGGTTCTAAAGGCAATGCCACTTTAATATCCACCGAAAAAACGCTCATCCAAATCGATATGGGCGTGCCTTTGAAAATGGTGGATGCCGGGCTAAAGAAATTAGGAAAGACCCGCAAAGACATCCAAGCCGTTTTGATTACCCATGAGCATACCGATCATATCGGTTGCTTGCCTTTATACCATGATCAAATCCCTGTCTATGCCGGAGAAGGGACTTTGCCAAAGATCGACGAAGAGATTCTCCCTGGGGTCATGATTGAAATTGGAGATATCCGCATCATGCCTTTTTCGAGTAGTCACGACGCGGTCAACCCATTCAATTTCATCATCTATGCCGACAATGAAAAACTAGGGTATGTCACGGATACGGGTGTGATTCTAGAAGATGGCCTTACCTTATTAAATGACTGCACGTATTACCTATTTGAATCCAATTACGATGTGAAGATGCTTTATGCAAGCAATCGTCCCGCCTATCTAAAAGAAAGAATTGATGGGGATCATGGCCATTTGTCCAATTACGATTCGGCTTGCTATCTTTCTTCTTTGATTGGGAAGCATACAAAGCAAATCTTCTTGGGCCATATTTCTCCTGAATGCAATACCCATGACCTTGCTTTATTGACCCATGAAACCGTCTATCGAGAAAAAGGCGTTTCCTTAGAAGGGATATCTTTAACCTGCACGAAGCGGTGGGACCTTGTATTAGGAGGTTCCTTATGACGATTACCCTTTATTGCATCGGCTCCTTAAAAGAAACGTATTGGAGAGATGCTTTTCATGAATATGAGAAGAGGATGGCTCCTTATGCCAAATTTATCCTCGTGGAAATGCCAGATGAAAAAGCAGGGGAGAATCTTTCCGAAAAAGAAGAGACAAACATCAAAGACAAAGAATGCTCCCGCTTATTGGAAAAGATCAAACCTAACGAATATCTCATTGCTTTGGACCTCAATCAAAAGGAATATGATTCCCTTTCTTTTGCTTCCCATATCGATAGCTTAGTTAGCAATGGCCATTCCAATATTTCCTTTGTCATCGGGGGATCGCTTGGCTTAAGCGAAGCGATGAAAAAACGCGCGAATGAATCGATGAGCTTTGGGAAGATGACCTTCCCCCATCAATTAGCGCGCGTGATGTTTATGGAACAGCTATATCGTTGTTTCCGGATCAACCATCATCAGCCTTACCATAAATAAGGATTAGATGAGGCCATAATGCTTCATGGCATTGGCCCAGCCATCGGCATCGATGTCGTCGGTGACGTAATCGGCGACTTTTTTCGTTTCGGGATGAGCATTGCCCATAGCAACGGAGATACCCGTGTATGCAAACATCTCTCGATCGTTGAGCCCATCCCCAAGGCACATCGCTTCTTCGGGAGCGTAGCCATAATATTCCAAGACGGATTGAATGCCTTTGGATTTATCGGAATCTTTGAGCATGATGTCGACGGCGAATTCATCCCAACGGGCGGATTTGCAAACGCCAAGATGGGGAAGGAAAAGCGATTCCTCAAATTCATCGCAGAAGGCGATCATTTGATAAACGACTCGGTCATAATGGTCGGGGAAGTGACGGGGTTGCGGGAAGCGGGTCCCATATTTTTCATGGGCCGAGATGACGCGGTCATCAATCATATTGATATGGCCTTCGTTTTCTTCGATGAGGGTCAAGCCGAAGCGGAGGCGCTTAGCAAACAAAATCATGCGATCAACGACTTCGGATGGGATGGGATATTTATAGATGATATTCCCGTCGATGATGGCGTTAGCCCCATTCATCGTGACCATGCCATCGGGTTCGATGAGATTTAAGATTCCCGATTTGCGGATGAGGTAATAATTCCTTCCAGAGCAAAGGAAGACTTTGATTCCTTTTTGCTGAAGGGATTTGATGGCGTTGATTGCCGAAATAGGAACCATCCCTTTGGCATGAGAGAAAAGAGTCCCGTCAATATCGGTGAAGACGATCTTAATGTTTTTTCCTCTTTCTTCGTGCATATCCTTATTATAAAAAACAATCGCATCCCGCGCATGGGCGTTCGTGATATGATTGTTGGGCAAATCTTATATGCTTTACCCCGAGTTTGACAAGTATATTCCGTATCTTGACCCCTTAAATCATCTCGTCCACGCCTATGAAGACGAGCAAGGGAACCGTTTTTACGTGGAGCCTGGCTTCTACGATGGCTTGCTTGGATTTAAAGAAAAACGAGCCGAACGCTTCGATGAGATTATGAAAGAGATCGACCATATCATCAAAACCCATCATAAAGTCATCTTCACCGCGGATTTCGAATATCCGTGGATCAGTAGAGAAGGTTACATTTACCGAGAGATCCATGACATCACTGATCCATTAGCTATCTTTGTGGAAGATAAATCACGGGGTTCGGATTACGGCGATTAAAAAAGCGATGGGCGTCCATCGCTTTTTGCTTGCTATTTCTTTTATTGTTGCGGGCGGAAGGCTTTCATCGATAGCCACATCACGCGCATGCCATAGAAGAAGACAAATAGGAATAAGGCGAATTGCTGGAGCAAGAAGCCAAGCAAGCAAAGCACGCCAGGGCTAAAGGCGGCCCAGCAAGCGATCTTCTGGCTTTGCCAATAGGTGATGACGCGGTAGGGGTTCCTTTTGCCGCGGGTCATCAAGAAGAGGACAAGCCCCATCAAAAGGACGAGGCCAACATAAACCCCAGCCATGATGCCAGCATATTGCCAAGCGGTTTTCTCTTTGGCGGGATTATAGGCTTCGTTAAGGACGTTTTTCCAAGTCGAGCGAATGGCGGAAGCATATTCTTCGATGTGATCTGCATCATCATAGGCAAGAGTTTGCTCTTCGCCATTTTTATCTTTGTAGACGTAGGTTTTGCCTTTGAGGTCCTTGCTCGTTAAGTCATAAAGATCGACGCCATTAAGGCGAGCATAACTGCCGATGACAGATAAGGTAGCTGTTTTGGCGTTACGAGCGAATTTGAAGATATAGAGATTGCTTTGGCCAAGGACCATGGTGTTGGTGTGATAGGTGCCATCACCAGCGGTGCGTTTGGCATCGGTGAACGGGTTCTTATTGTCGATGACCTTATCGACGAAATCTTGATCTTTCAAACCGGTGGAATTGAAGAAGACTTCGAATTCCGCAATGCCAGTGACAGGGCTTTCATAAATGAACCAGGAATGATCCGTATCATGATTCATGGCATCCCAGTTCTCGACGACGGCTTTCCCATCTTCGAAACGGACGTGGGCGTTTTTGACGACCAATTCTTTTTGGAAAGCAACCAAGCCTTCTTCGATGCCATAGGTGGCAGACCCTAGGAAGGAGTTACCCGCTTTCACGTTCATCCTAGAAACAAAGCTAGGAACTAAAGCAATGATGACCGCGGCAACAGATAATCCAATCGGCCAATACCATTTCATTTCTCGTCCAGCACGGACGCAAGCGTCATTAGAAACCAAGGTCGAAAAGCCAAGACGAATCTTTGCTTTGGTTTCGGGATTTAGACGCGATTTCTTCTTCTTGTTATTCTTGTTCGACATAATAAACCTTTTGCAATAAGCAAAAATACGATACACGGATTTATCGCGTTTGAAAATCAAAAAGACAATCAAAGGGTGGGAAACAAATCGGTATAATAACTAATTATGGGTAAGCAGAAGCGAGATAACCGTCCACGAAAATGGCCATCGATCCTTCTTGGCATCCTTTATTTGTCTTCGATTGGCATCTTCTTTTTGCCTCGTTTTGCTTTGCTAGATGGCGAGGCTTATTTATCGATCCCATCTTATTTGGCTTTCTTTGGAGGGGATTTAGGGGAAAGCATCGATGGCGTTTATTATTCGTTGCACCTCAATTTCAATTATTTCGATTTGGTTTTTTTCTTGTTGATCTTGCAAGCTTCCTTCTCTTCCTTTTTAGGAAGGAACGATATGCATAACCAAATCATCTCTTTGATCTTTGGCCTTTTTGGATTGGCCGTAGCGGTGGCTTCTCCTTTCTTCCTTTCAATTGTTAATGCGGGCATATCCTCAGATGGTTTGAATTTGGCTTATGGCTATTTTGCTCTCATTGGCTTGCTATCGTTATGTATCGCCGGAAGCGTGGTCATCTTGATCCAAAGTAGGATCTATTGGAAGAAACGCTTAGCGTTATGACCTTCCCTTTCCCTTTGCTTTGGCTATAATATTCCCGCAGCGTGAAAACGCTCCTCTGGGGCCGTACTGGTTTTGACGGGGGAATGTTTTGCCTAGACTGCAGCGGGATGGCTACCCTAAATGCCAAAAAACAATAACTGACAACTCTGTCAAACCTTGGATGGTGGCTTCCAATCGCCCCGTCCTCGCTCGCGCCTAATTAGAGCACCCGACATAGGGTTCCGCGATTGCGGACGAGCTCGTCCTACTCCGCGTTCTCGCCTTGGCGGAAATAGGGCGTAAGAGAAGGCGATAAGCTCGAGCGTTGGCTGGCGTGTAGAGACGAAAACCTAACAGCCGAGTCCCGGAATGAACTCGCCTCCATCGACGTCTGGGACTTAAAGATGGAGACTAAGCTGTAGATGTCTTTGTGAAAATTCCTTCGGACCCGAGTTCGATTCTCGGCGACTCCACCATTGAAAGCATAGCCCTTGAGACCAAGGGCTTTTTTGTGCAAGAGCTGTTAAATTTTAACAATGACAAAAATAAGGAGCCAGCAAGGCCCCTATTAATAATCCTAGAGTTGTCCTCACCATGCAGCAGCATGTTGAGTTCGCCTAATCCGGCTAATTATTGTTTTCTTTTTTCAAA
>CAMOEH010000160.1 GCA_946612055.1 uncultured Bacillota bacterium
AACAAAACCATCGTCAAGAAAGGCGTCTTGAACTCGCTTTTCTATAACCGCGAAACCGCGAAGAAAGATGGTGTCACCTCCACCGGAAACGGCAGCTGGCAAGGATCAAAGATTGGAACAAGCTATGCCTCAATCTACGTTAAGCCAGGAAAAGCTTCTTTCGCAGATATGATCTCTTCGATTAAAGACGGGGTTTATATCACCGAAGTCGAAGGACTTGGAACTGGTCTTAATGCCAATTCAGGCGACTTCTCTTGCCAGGCAGAAGGATTCCGCATCCGCGACGGCAAACTTGCTGAACCATTAAATCTCATCACCTTGTCTGGCAATTTATTGAAGATGCTTAATGACCTTAAGGCTTTGGATAACCGCATCAATGTCGAAGGACATGACTTAATGATTCCCGATGCCTTCATCAAATCGATGGCAATCGGCGGAGAATAAAAGCCGCGTCTTCTCGACACGGCTACAGGTTTTGAGCTTATTCTTGTTTTTCTTTCGGCTCTTCAACTTCTCGCGACAATTTCCATCCCGGGTGTTCCTGGTTGACGATTTCTAATGTTTTCTCAACCAAAGCAATTTCTGCTTCAGCATCGTTTTTCTCGTAATCTTTGAGAACCTTTTCTTCTTTTCCTAAAGCAAATTCGGCTTCGGTTTGGCTATCTTCGACAAAGCCAGAGATCAAGATATAAGCACGGAGCGCGGACATGGATTCGAGGTTGGAGATGTATTTCTTTGCCCCGTCATCAATATCTTCGTAAACCTTTTTGGCTTTGTTGACATCCATCAAGAAAAGCAAGCTTAGTTTCATGACGGTCGCTTCATGACGGAGAGAAGAAGAAATGCGGTTTTCGGTCGCGATGATGTTTTCCATCGCCACAACCGCTTCTTTATAAGAGCCTTCTTTGCAAAGGCGATAAGCACCTGTGATATTCAATCTCGCGGTGAAATCGGTGATTTCTTCATAGAGGGGAAGAGGCTCGCTTTCTCTTCCTTCATAAGAAGCAAAGCTTTGATCGAGCAATTGGTTATAAGCGATTTTATTGATGGGCTTATTCGTAACAGAAAGAAGATAGCCATCCGTGATGGAATCAAGACGGAAGGGAACGATGTCATAAAGAAGGAGCATGCCGCCAATTGCTAAAACGACTTGGCAGAAAACCTGAATCCAGGCATCTCCAGGATGGCCTTCGTTAACACGCGTTTTGGAAATGACGATGAAGATAACGCAGACGATGACTTCGATGAAGAACCCTAGAAGTGGGAACATGATATAAGCTCCCAAAGAGGATTTTTCCACGTCTTTTGGAGCGATCTTTGTTTCGCCAGTTAAGCCATCAAAGCCCGAGAGTTTAAATTTGGTCTTTCCGCCTTTTTTAAACCACTTGAGGCCGAGGACGGTCCAAGAATAGACGGTATATTGTCCCGCTTTCGCGCCAAGCCAATGGCCAAATTCCATGATCAAGGAATTGATGAGAATGCCTGATAGCAAAGCAATAATGACCAAGGCGACGAAATGGATGGGCAAATTATTAGCATGGGCCATCAAAACCGGTCGAACCGCCAAGAAAGCAGTCAAAAGGCCAATGGCAAACATGCCCACGTATACCAGGAATATAGCAAAGTCGTTTTTCTTCATGACGATATCCTCTTTTCCTAAGCGATTGGCAAGCCAATCCGATGTGTACTGCTCTCGCAAGGGAGAAGGGAGGAAGGAAACAAGGTTTCCCTTGTCGCGGTGATTATTATAAACGAAAAGCAGAAGAATACATTACCGTTTTTTCTTTTAAGCGGCTTTTATACGCTTTGGTTTCTTTCTTCCATTTTGCAAACTTTAAAAACGGAAGGAAGGATTTGCTTGATGGCCCTTTCGGCAAAGCGGCCCATTTTCTTTGAAAATGCTTCTGGGGTTAAGGAATGATCGATAAAGCAAAAGCCGAATTCGTCAGAAAGCAAATGGGAGAATCTTCTTGCAGCGTTGCGGCAACTTTCTTTTCGTAAGCCGAGGTTTTTATCGTTAGCAAACAAATTAAATAATTTGGCGTTTAGCCTGCCAAAGATAAAATCATCGGTCAAATCTCTTGCGGCCGAATTATAGGTTGACCTTAGGAAAGAGAAATTGTCACGGACATAGCGGATGACGGACATGACGGCTTTTTTAACGTCCGGCGCATTTTCCAAAGCCGAGAGATCTTCCACCAAAAAGATGGCAGCGATCAAATCGTAAATATCTTGATAATGATAGTAAAAAGTCTGCCTATGGCAATGGCACTTCTCGCATAAAGCGGTGACGTTGATCTCTTCCAAAGGAAGTGTGCGCATCATCTCGCGCAAAGCAACTTTGAATTTGGCTTCGGTAATCATGCTTCCTTCTTTCTAAGATGCGAATATTCTTTGGCTATCTTGGCTCCAAGAACCGCGTTATTGATGACAAGTTCGATGTTGGAATCAAGCGATTTTCCTCCGCTTAATTCCACGATCCTTTTTAGCAAGAATGGGGTCGATTCTTTCCCAGAAATTCCGGCCTCTTCTGCTTCTTTAACAGCCTGGTCCACAATCGAATCGATATAGGAATGAGGCAAAGCATATTCTTCTGGGATTGGGTTGGAAATCAAAATTCCACCGCTTAAACCCAAATCTTTTTTGGCTGCGATAATCTCCGCCGCTTCCTTTGGGGTTTCGAAAACGGCATCCACAGGGCCGTTAGAAGAAACGGAATAGAAATTGGCAAAAGTTTTGGCTTTGTTGGATAAAACGGTAACCCCTTCGGTTTCAAGATATTCCAAAGTCTTGGGGATATCCAAAATCGCTTTGGCTCCTGAGCAAACAACAGTAACAGGGCATTCGCCTAATTCTTTCAAATCTCGGCTCACGTCCCAGCTCTTTTCCGCGCCACGATGAACGCCACCGATTCCGCCAGTAACAAAGATTGGTATTCCTGCTTTAGCAGCAATAAGCATCGTTGCAGAAACTGTTGTCGCTCCCCAAAGCTTCTTCGCAATGACAATAGGAAGATCGCGTTTAGAAACTTTCGCGATTCCTTTCTTTTTGCCAAAGGCTTCGATTTCATCTTGATCCATTCCAACGACGATTTCCCCTTCGATGATGCCGATGGTGGCGGGAATAGCGCCATTATCGCGAATGGCTTTTTCTACTTTAAGAGCGGTCTCGACGTTACGAGGATAGGGCATGCCGTGGGAAATGATCGTTGATTCTAATGCGACAACCGGCTTCCCTTCTTCTAACGCTTTCTGAACTTCTTCTTTAATTTTCATAATCGGTTTTCCCTTCTTTTTCTTTGAATAATTTGCCCATCAAAAGGTAGACGGCAGCATAAACGGCCGAGCATCCCAAGATGATAAATAAGATGGTCAAATAGAATTTTGGATTTTGTCCATCCCAATAAATGTGGATAAGTTTTCCTTGGGCGAATTCTTCTTTTCCTGGCAATGGACCGCGGAAGAAATAATCCAAGACGAAGATAGCAATGGCAAATAAGCTCATGCCCCCGAAAACGAATGCACGGTAGCGCGTAAATGGCCAGCAAACGCGGAATAAAACCACAAAGGAGAAAATGGAGAACGTCATCACCGAAACCCACCTTACCGTAGCCGAAGGTTCGGGACTAGAAGCGAAGAAGGAAGGATTGATCAAGTAAATGATAAAGGGAACCATCGCGGCAATAATCTCGACGATTCCCGCCGGAACCGCTTTATAGATGATGTTGCCAATAAAGGATCCTTTTAATCGATCGTTAGATGGCTGTAACGCCAAGAAGAAAGCAGCCATACCAATAGAGCAAACTTCCCAAATCAATAGATTCGCGGTCGTGTAAGGATAGGGTGAAGAACCCATATAAGTGGATATGGTGAATATCAAGGTAACGGTAATTGCGAAGATCGTTTTGGACAAAAACAAAGAACACGTGCGTTGCAAATTGTTGATAACGCGTCTTCCTTGAGCAACGACATCGGGCAAACGGGAGAAATCAGAATCTAACGCCACAAGGTGGCTAACTGATCTTGCCGCTTCTGATCCAGAAGCCATTGCAATCGAACAGTCAGCAACTTTCAAAGCAAGGATATCGTTAACCCCATCTCCAGTCATCGCGACTTTATGCCCAGCGGCTTTATAAGCATTAACAAGCACCGCTTTTTGTTCTGGGGAAACGCGGCCGAAAATGCTGTATTGCATTGCTAGCTTTGCCGTTTCTTCCAAGCTGACACCTTCCAAAGAAATGTATTTATCAGCGTTAGGAACCCCTACTCTTTTCGCGATTTCGGATACCGTAATCGGATTATCGCCAGAAATCACGCGCACCATGACGCCGTTATCAACAAACCAGGCGATATTCTTAGCGGCGTCTTCTTTGATGTGATCGCTTAACACGATTAAGCCCATGATTTCCGAATCGCGAGGAACATAATCGTTCTCAATCGGTTTTTTGCTTCGAGAAAGGACGACGCAGCGATATCCTAGCCGCGCATATTCATTGATTTTCGCCTCAATGTTCAAATCTTTCTTCGCTCTTATGAATTCATAAGCCCCTAGGATGAAGGTTCCTTTGCCCTGAAGAGTGATTGCTGAAAGTTTGTTCTCGGAATCAAAAGGCAAGGCATGCAACAAAACATCGGAAGACGATGCACCGAATTTGGCTCTCAAAGCACGCGCAGTCGCATTGTTATCGTGCGTATAAGCCAAAAGGGAGCTCACCGCTTGATGGATGTCGCTTTCGGTGTAATTGCCAAAAGGCACAACGCGATGAACCATCATGGATCCATCCGTCAAAGTGCCCGTTTTGTCTAGGCATAGCACATCAACGCGGGCCAACATTTCAATGCAATAAAGTTGCTGAACAAGCATTCTTTTTCTTGCTAAAGCAATGACGCCCACGGCCAAAGATACGCTCGTAAGTAAGAACATCCCGGTTGGGATCATAGCAACCATCGAACCCGACATGGATCCAACGAAATCATGGAACGATTTGGCAGGGAGTCCAAGATGCGGACCAATGATTTGATTCAAAGTCATGATAACGCCGAAGATGACGGCAATGATCCCGCAAACAAGGGTAATGCCATTAACGGATCGTTTGATTTCGGATTTCGGGCGAGAGAATTCGCCGGCTTTTTCTTGAAGAGTTTCAGCGTAATTGGCGTGCCCTACTTTGCTAACGCGAATCCGAGCTTCGCCTTTGGTTAGATAAGTGCCCGATAACAAAGTATCGCCAGGAACTTTTTTGATGGGGTTAGATTCGCCACTAAGTAAAGATTCGTCTACGGAGCAATGCCCTAAAACAAGGACCCCGTCCGCGCAAATTTGATCGCCAGAGGCGAGATAAAGAATGTCATCCAAAACAACTTCCGAGGTTGGGATCGTTACGATTTCACCATCACGGACCACTTTGGCTTTTGGATCGGTAATCACACGAAGCTTATCAACAAGTCGTCTCGCGTGGATGTCTTGAAGAAGACCAATGATCATGTTGCTGACGGAAACACCCATGAAGAAATAAGAGGCAAGCGTCTTAATCTTCGCGATCAGCATCAAGATAAAAACAGCAAATAGAAGGATGTTGAGGAAATTGAAAATGTTATCGATGAGGATTCGAAAATAGGATTTGGTCACCTGTTTCTTTTTCTTGTTGGTAAGACCTTCTTTTTGTCTTTGCTCTACCAAAGAAGCGGATAAGCCAACGTTAGGATCAGAATCAAAACGTTCAGCCGAGGAAATGAGTTCTTCAATCTTTTTGCTTTTAATCACTTCACTCGCTCCTTAAGCAAACAACGGGGTCTTTTCTTGCCGCGACACGAGAAGGAATAAGACCGCTAAGGAAAGCAAGAAGGATGGAAATGCCAATAAGAAGGAGGGCGTGCCATGGATTTAATTGAGCAATATGCTCAAGATGATTTCCTGGGAATTGATGATCCAAAATAGCGTTGATCGGGAAGCAGGCAACGATGGTAAAGACGATGCCAATAAGTCCTGCAACAAAGCCGACAATAACGCATTCGGCTTCAAACAAACGCCCAACGTCTTTTTTCCTGGCTCCGCAGGCACGGAGAACCCCAATTTCTTTTGTTCTCTCGATAACGGATATGTAGGTAATAATCGCAGTCATGACCGAAGAAACAACGAGGGAGATTGAAGCAAAGACGATAAGCACGGCCGAAATGACTTTGATCATCGTTCCTAAGGATCCCGTGAAATCATTCATGATGTCGCTATAAAGGATTTGCTCACTGTCGGTTTTGCCTTCATTCCAAGCATCAAGATATGCACGTAACGCATCTTTTGTCGTAAGGGATTCTGGGAAAATGAGAATAGACGTGATGAGAGAATACGAATTGTAATAGGCGATAAAGCCCATGACATTGATATCCGAATCGGGAGAGAAAAAGTCGGTTGTAAACAAAGCTTGCCCAATCGCGGCAGCGTCTCCTGCAGCATAATCGGTTTCAATATCTGCGCCAAAAGATCGGCATAAGCCTAAATATGCAGACGGGCTAGTCGAATAAGCGTAGGAAGAACGGGTATCATCATAACCAATCGCCGAGAAGAAACGGAACACCCCGCCCAAAGAGGTGGACAAAGAAGAAGCCATGGATGCGGCATCTTCGCTAGATTCTTCAAAACTCCCATAGGTAGCAACCAAGGTTTCAAGAATCGATTTCAAACGGAGCAAGCCATCTTGATCGGGGTCATAGACACCCGGCTGGCCTTCGATTTCTACACGGGGGAGAACCCAGTCATTTTGCTGATAAGTCGCAAGCTGCTTCGTTAATGGATTTTCTTGGTCTTTTGCCATGATGTCCTTCAATTCAGGAACATAGGCCAAAGAAGCGGGCATCAATTGAATGTAAGAGTCTTTCGTTGGGCGAAGCACGCCGACGATTTTGCATTCAATGGGTTTATATTTTTCATCGTTAGAATAAACCTGGCGGTAAGTTGGAGCTTGGATGGCTTTGATTTCGTGGGTAGAAGCATCGCCAGTCAAAGACACTTCTTTTGTATCCTCATTATAGGTAGCCCGGACATTAGTCCAGCATTCAGCATCTAAGGTATGCCATTCAGCATTTTCCAAATCGAAATAATTGCTGTTGGTATAGGCTTTATAAAGTTTGTAGGAACTATCTCCTTCCCCTTCATAAAGAATGTCGGAGAACGAGATTGTGTTGTCATTTTTCAAAACATCGGCATTCGCGCTTGAAGGATAAAATCCCAAGCGTTTCATGGTCGAGAAATCGATGCGGTTATATTTATCAACGATTAAAGCAAGCTCATCTGGCTTCGTGGGGAAACGTCCTTCAATCGTGTCATAAAGCGTAGCCAATTTATCTTCTTGGCCATAAAGTTCATGAATGATGGTTGCCGGCAGGCCCGTAACTGAAGAAATCGCATTGCCAACAACACCAGCCGAAGCGTACTGATTCACGTAAATCGGGTTAGACGTGCTGCTATTTAAGCCATCTTCCGTCAAGAAATGGAAATCCAAATTTAGACGGTTATACATGATGGACATCGCTGACCCGTAAGCAGGGCATTTCGGATCATCTAAGATACGATTTAGATATTCAAAATATTCCGCGTTGTAATCGTTTTTGTGAGAAACGTAATACTGGGTGTTCGGGTTATAGACTTTGACTTCCTTTTCCTTGGGGAATTCTTCTTCCTCAACCGTTGCTCCCATAATGGCTCGATAACTTGTTGGGGTGATCGAGATCGGAACAGAGGAGGCAATCGAAGCTTCGACTTTGTTGATGTAGATGCTAAATCCATTGGAAGTAGCCAAAACAAGGGCAACGCCGATGATGCCAAAAGAGCAAGCCACGGCCGTTAAGACCGTGCGCCCCTTCTTCGTCAAAACGTTATTGAAAGAAGATTTCAACGCTGCAAAAAAGGACATGGATGTCTTTTTGTTGATCTGTTTGGCTTCTTCGCCGTTTTCTTTGGGCAAAAGAGGATCGGAATCCATATCGATTTCGCCGTCTTTCATCGTGATGATGCGGTCGGCATATTGATTAGCAAGTTCGCGGTTATGGGTAACCATGATGACGCAACGATCTTTGCCCACCTCTTTGATCAAATCCATGACTTGAACTGAGGTTACAGAATCTAAAGCGCCTGTTGGTTCGTCGGCCAAAATGATGTCGGGGTCATTAATTAAGGCTCTTGCAATCGCGACGCGCTGCATTTGGCCACCAGAGAGTTGATTCGGCTTTTTCTTTGCATATTCAGAAAGGCCAACTCTTTCAAGAACCTGCAACGCCTTCGCGTTTCTTTCTTTTGGGGAAACGCCAGCAAGCTGAAGAGAAACTTCAACGTTTTGTTCAACCGTAAAATGAGGAATCAAATTATAGGATTGGAAAACGAAACCAACCCTTTTGTTACGATAGGCATCCCATTCAGGATCAGTGAAGCCTTTCGTCGATTTGCCGTCGATTAAAAGGTCGCCTTCCGTGTAATGGTCTAATCCCCCGATAATGTTCAAAAGGGTCGTTTTTCCAGATCCGGAAGCACCCAAAATCGCGACAAATCCTTTTTTGGGAAAGCAAAGAGAAAGGTCTTTAATCGCGGTAAAAGGCTTCTTATCAACGTAATAATCCTTCTTGATGTGTCGAAGTTCTAAGGAAATTTCCTTCTCCACGTTATTTTCGGGTTTGCTAGCTTCTTTTTTCATAAATGCCGCGGATTAATATAACATATTAAGCGGCTGCTGCAATCGAAGAAAACAAACCTTTTTTATACAAAGTCAAAAAAGTATCGATGATTACTTTCTTTGTAATGCAAAGAAATCTTTAAGTATCTTGGCGCACGCCTCTTCTTTTACATGACGATAAACAAGAGGACCTTTCGTGCTTGGTTCATCAAAAACATGATAATGGCCAACGATGGCCCCCATCGATGGATCGTCAGCTCCGTAATATAAAGAGGAGACACGTGACTGCAAAATCGCGCCAGCACACATTAGGCAAGGTTCTAATGTCACATACAAAGAACAGCCACTTAAATCCCATGTCCCGAGCTTTTTCGCGGCCATTTTTAATGCGTTGATTTCGGCGTGGCCAGAAATCGCTTGATCTTTCTCTCGGGTATTATGGGCAGAAGAAAGAAGAACGCCATCTTTGATAACGCAGGCTCCGACAGGAACTTCCCCTTCTTCTTTTGCTAACTCGGCTTCTTTAAGCGCGAGCTCCATCCATTTTTCGTTATCCATGCTATTCATCATAACAAAAACCACCGCACAGGGGCCGATGAGTTAAGGCTGCTTGGTTCCCCACCTGACCTGGTTCGTCACCTTCTCCTCGCGATGGCTTGGTCATTATACACGATTAATGAAAGAAAAGCCCCCATTGCTGGAGGCATCGTTGTTATTTCTTGATTGGCTTCAATACTTCAAGGCCACCCATCCATTTCCGAAGCGGTTCGGGAATGATGACGGAGCCGTCTTCTTGCTGGTTTTGTTCTAGCAAAGCCGGGAAGACACGCGAAGTGGCCAAACCAGATCCATTGAGCGTATGGCAATATTTGGTTTTGCCATCTTTATCGCGATAACGGACCATGCCGCGGCGAGCTTGATAATCCCTAGCGTTAGAAACGGAGGAGACTTCTTTATAGATTCCCATGGAAGGAATCCAGACTTCAATATCGTAAGTCCTAGCCATCGAATGGGAGCAATCCCCGGCGGCTAATTTATCTAGACGATAGGTTAAGCCAAGTCCTTCGAGCAATTTTCTGGCCTTCTTAACCATTTCATCGAAAGCGGCATCCGATCCTTCTTCGGTCGTATACTGAACCATTTCAACTTTGTTGAATTGATATCCGCGGATCATGCCCCTTTCTTCGGTGCGATAAGATCCAGCTTCTTTGCGGTAGCAAGGGGTATAGGCGAAATATTTCTTTGGCAATTCGGCTTCGGAGAGAATCTCGTTTCGATGAAGATTGACCAATGCCGTTTCCGCGGTCGGGAGAATGAATTTACGAGGTTCCACTCCTTCAAGCCAGAAGACGTCTTCTTCAAATTTTGGGAATTGGCCAGCCGTATATCCGGATTCGTAATTCAAAATATGGGGCGGCAAAATCATCTCATAGCCATCGGCAAGATGGGTTTCAATGAAATAATTGATGAGGGCCCATTCTAGGCGAGCGCCAAGGTTGGTGTAAATCCAGGTTCCGGTGCCAGAGATTTTTGCAGCTCTCTTGTAATCGACAAGGCCAAGATTTTCGCAAAGGGTGACATGGTCTTTAATCGGGAAGCCAAAGTCTCTTTCCGTTCCGAAAGAATCAATGGGGGTGTTGGCTTCTTTGCCGCCGGCAGCCAAATCGGGGTCAGGAAGATTGGGGAGAACTTCGATCAAAGATTTGAGTTCTTCTTCGATTTTGGCAAGCTCTTCTTCTTTTTCTTTGTTTTCGGCTGCTAAAGCTTTAACTTTCAGAATAACTGCTTGCACGTCCCCTCCGTTTTTCTTGATTTGGGGAACGCTATCGGAAAGGTTATTTCTCTCCGCTTTATTCTTTTCGACCTCTTTTAATAACGCTAAGCGACGGGCATAGGCGCTTAAAATCGGTTCGGGATCAAAATCCCATAATTTTTTGGCGAGAGCCTCTTTGACATATTCGGGCTTCTCGACGATCAATTTAATGTCGATCATGGTTTTCCCTCCTTGCGGGAATATTTGAAATTATAGTTGTTGTTTTGGAAATGGCTTTCCTTTTTTATAGAGAAAGGCGGGCTCGGGTAGGAAGCCCGCCTCCTTCTTATTCGTTAGAGGAATGATTGATCTCGTCATCGAGGGTATTCGGATTGACCGGAGCCTCGTCAACGAGAGTTTCGTCAACCTCATCTTCCTCTTCGAGTTCGGAAGGATCAACGTGAGGAACGATCGCGATTGCGGCGACACGTGCCTTATCTTCTAGCGCGATGATCTTGACGCCTTGGGTATTGCGCCCAGCGATCTTGACCTCTTGTAGCGGCGTGCGGATAACGATACCTTGCTGGGTGATAACCATAAGGTCTTCGTCTCCATTGACGCCTCTGACGGCAATGAGTTTGCCGTTTTTGTTGGTCATATTGATCGTCGTGACGCCTTTCGATCCACGGTGAGTGAGACGATATCCGTCATAATGACGGACTGACCCATCTTCTTGCGGGATATCGGTGTCTTTGGCGTAGGAGATTTTGCCATAGCCAAGCGTGGTAAGAACAAGGAGTTTGTCTCCTTCGAAGGAGCCCGTGGCCCCGACGATGGTCGAACCATCTTTTAGATCCATACCGGTAACGCCAGATGCAGTACGTCCCATGGCGCGGACTTCGGTTTCGGGGAAAGAACAAAGTTTGCCATTGCTTGCGGCAAGAGAGATGATGTCATTCCCGCTGGTGCGCTTGACGTCGAATAGGTCATCGCCTTCACGAAGTCCAAGAGCAATCTTACCGTTAGAGTGGATGGAAGCGAATTCTTTCAAAGAGGTGCGCTTCACCAAGCCATTGTGCGTGATGAAGAAGAGGTAGTTATCTTCTGGATAATCATCACACGGTACGATCGAAACGACTTTTTCTTCTTTGTCCAAATTAAGGAAGTTTTGGGCAGGAACGCCTTTGCCAACGCGACCAGAATCAGGGATTTGATAGCCACGGAGACGATAAACTTTTCCTAAGGTCGTGAAGAAGAGAATATCGGTATGGGTGCGGGTGTGTTTCATCAATTTGACGATGTCACCAGCCGTCGTCTTCATGCCGGTGATGCCGCGTCCGCCACGATGTTGCGCAGAGAAGGTATCGTCATCAACGCGTTTGATATAGCCGTTGCGGGTAAGGGTAACGAGGATGTTCTTTTGAGGAATGAGGTCTTCGTTTTCGATATCGCTAGCAGCATCAGAGATCTCGGTAAGGCGATCGTCACCAAATTTGGCGCGGATTTCGCTGATCTCCTTGATCATGAGCTCGATGATGTTCTCGCGAGAGGAGAGGAGGCGGTTATATTCGGCAATCGAAGCTTCCAAATCTGCTTTTTCGGCAAGAAGCTTATCGGTTTCAATGCCTTGCAAACGACGTAAGGGCATGGCAAGGATAGCCGCGCTTTGATCGGGAGATAAACCAAATCTTTCATTGAGTTTAGCGGTCGATTCTTCATCGTTTTTTGATGCACGTATGATGTGAATGACATCATCAATGTTATCGTGAGCAAGGATCAAGCCTTCGACAATGTGGAGGCGAGCGGTGTCGCGTTTAAGCAAATGTCTGGTCCTACGAGTCAAAACCGAAATCTGGAATTCGATGTAGTCCTTGATCAATTTGTCGATGGGGAGAATCTTCGGAGCGCCATCTTCCAAGCAAAGGTTGATGATGCCGAAAGTGGTTTGGAGTTGGGTGTGCTTGAGAAGGTTATTCGCGACAACTTCGGGGATGCAGTCTTTACGGACTTCCACGACGACACGGATGCCTTCTTTGTTGGATTCATCGCGGACATCGGTAATACCTTCGATGACTTTATCGCGAGCAAGTTGAGCGATGTTTTCAACCATCGCCGCTTTGTTGACTTGATAAGGAATTTCGGTGACGACGATGCGCGATTTGCCATTATCCATCTCTTCGATGTGATATTTGGAACGAATCGTGATCGAGCCGGTTCCTTTTTCATAAGCATCAAGGATGCCTTGGCGGCCAAGGATAATGCCGCCAGAAGGGAAATCCGGACCGAAGAGATAATTTTGCATGATCTCGGCTGGCGTAAGTTCAGGATTACGGGCAACCGCGATCACAGCATCAATCGCTTCGCGGAGGTTATGAGGAGCCATGTTGGTTGCCATACCAACCGCGATACCTTGAGAACCATTGACCAAAAGGTTCGGGAAGCGGCAAGGCAAGACTTCCGGTTCGATTTCGGTGCCGTCATAGTTAGCCATGAAATCGACGGTTTCGCAGTCGATATCGCGAACAAGTTCAAGAGAGAGCTTGTTCATTCTGGCTTCGGTATAACGCATAGCCGCAGCTTCATCGCCATCGATATCGCCGAAGTTACCATGGCCATCAACAAGCGTGTAACGCAAAGAGAATGGCTGGGCTAAACGAACGAGGGTTCCATAAAGAGCGGAGTCGCCGTGAGGGTGATATTTACCCATGACGTCACCAACGATACGCGCGCATTTCTTATAAGGTTTATTCGGCTGCATGCCGGATTCGTTCATGCCGTAGATGATGCGGCGCTGCACGGGTTTGAAACCATCGCGGACATCCGGAATCGCACGGGAGACGATAACCGACATCGAATAATCAAGGAAGGCGGTGCGCACTTCGGAAGTGACATCGCGGTCAATCAAGCCAGGGATGATGCCAGAAACGGCAGCATCGTGGCCAAACATCGCGTCATCGGATTGCCTTCCTTCGCGAGAAGCTTTGAGTTCGCTCGCGCCTTCGGAGACGGTTTCTTCGTTTTGTTCTTCGGTGGCTTCTTCGCCATCGATCATTTTCTTTTCTTCGTTATCCATGTGAGGTTCTCCTTTCCATTAGATATCGAGGTTCTTGACGAACTTCGCGTTTTCGGTGATGTATTCCCGACGTGGCGCGACATCGTCGCCCATCAAATCAGTGAAGGCTTTTTCTGCATCCGCAGCATCTTCAACGGTGATGCGGATCATCTTTCTCGCCTTTGGATCCATGGTTGTTTCCCAAAGCTGTTGGGCGTCCATTTCACCAAGTCCTTTATAACGCTGGAACGGATAGCCTGGTTTGAGGTTGAGTTCCTTTTTGAGGACTTCAAGTTGAGCATCGTTATAAGCGTAATAGGGACTTCCTTTGTAATCGATCTTATATAGCGGAGGTTGCGCGATATAAACGTATCCTCCATCAAGAAGAGGACGCATGAAGCGATAGAAGAAAGTCAAAAGCAAGATGCGGATGTGGTCGCCGTCGACGTCAGCATCGGTCATGATGACGATCTTGTGATAACGGATCTTCGAGACATCAAAATTCTCGCGGATACCACCACCAATCGCCGTAATCATGTTGCCAATTTCAGCATTGGCCCAGATGCGATCTTCACGAGCTTTTTCGACGTTAAGGATTTTGCCGCGGAGAGGAAGAATGGCTTGCGTTTCGCGGTCACGGCCGTTTTTAGCGGAGCCGCCAGCGGAGTTACCCTCAACGATATAAAGCTCGCAAATCTCGGGGTCTTTGGAAGAGCAATCAGCCAATTTTCCTGGCAAAGTCGTTAGTTCTAAGCCGGATTTGCGGATTTTCTCTCTTGCAACGCGAGCTGCGTCACGAGCTTTGGAGGCAAGACGGATTTTTTCGATGATTGACTTGGCATCGTTAGGATGTTCAAGCAGCCATTGTTCGAAGTCTGCGCCAACGACGGAGGAGACGATTTTGCGGACTTCGGAGTTACCAAGTTTCGTCTTGGTCTGCCCTTCGTATTGAGGATTAGGATGCTTGATAGAAACAACGGCAGTCAAACCTTCACGGCAATCTTCACCGGCGAAATTGTTTTCATCTTCTTTGAGGAGTTTGAATTTCCTAGCGTAGTCATTGATGATGCGGCCAAGAGCAAGGTTCAACCCTTCGACATGGGTGCCGCCTTCTTTGGTGGAGATGTTATTGCAGAAGGAATAAATACCATCTTGGGAATAGGAGTCGGTCCATTGCAAAGCGACCTCGGCATAGATACGTTCTTTGGTAACGCCATCGGCCAAAGTAACTTCTTCTGCGCCTTGGCAATAAACCGGTTCAGCGTTGACCGGGGTCTTGTTTTGGTCAATGTAAGTCACATATTCGCGGATGCCACCATTGTATTGGAAGGTTTCACTAACGGGGATTTCGCCACGATTGTCGGTGAGGACAATACGAATGCCGCCATTGAGGAAAGCCATCTGGCGCATGTGGTTTTTGATCGTGTCGTAATTGTATTCAGTCGTTTCTGTGAAAATGGTCGGATCAGGTTGAAAGGTAACAGTCGTGCCATGAGTATCCGAATCGCCGATGCGTTTAAGATGGCCAACCGGATGGCCGCCGTTTTCGAAGCGAAGGAAATATTTGCCACCATCTTTATCAACGGTGACTTCCATCCAAACAGAAAGAGCGTTAACAACGGAGGCGCCGACGCCATGGAGACCGCCGGAAACCTTATAGCCACCGCCTTCGCCGAATTTTCCACCAGCGTGGAGGATGGTATAAACGGTTTCAACGCCGGATAATCCCGATTTGGCAACGATATCAACCGGAACACCACGGCCATCGTCTTTGACGGTGATGGAATTCCCGGGGTTTATCGTGACTTCGATGTTGCGGCAATAGCCAGCGAGAGCTTCGTCGATAGAGTTATCAACGATTTCCCAGACGAGGTGATGTAGCCCCGGCGCAGCGGTCGTGGCGATATACATACCCGGTCTTTTACGAACGGCTTCTAGCCCTTCGAGAACCTGAATGTTGCTGCCGGTATAATTGGCGTCAGCTTTTTCAAGCTCTTTTTCGTTTGACACGTCTTCTTTTTTATAAGTGAAGCGGTCTTCTTCTCTTGTTTCTTCGGCCATATCAATTCCTCCTAATGATGGCTTTATTCGCGGATACGTCGATATAAGACGCTCCTTCGATATCTAATTCCGTCGTGGTAACGAATACCTGGCCAAGCTTTTTCATCAAGGAAATCAGGTTTTCGATGTGTTGCTGGTCTAGCTCGCTGACGGCATCGTCTAGAACGCAGATCGGTTTTTTCGCTTCCGATTCGATTAAGAAATAGGGAGCGACTTTTAAGGCAAGAACCGCCATACGGTTTTGTCCTCGGCTACCAAATTCAGCCAAATCCTTTCCTTCCAGGAGGAAGGCGATGTCTTCGCGGTGCGGGCCGATTCCCGTAGCGCGATGCATCAATTCGCTTTGCCTTGCGTTTTTAAAGGCGTCTATCGCCCTTTCCTTGGCCTTCTCGTCGTTACGGACGAATGGCTTGTAGACGATATGGGCATCCACGTCTTCCTTTCCCATCAGCGTTTTGAGAATGTCCGGTAAGACGGAATTCAAGCTCGAGACGAACATCTGCCGGTAATTGACGATAGGCAATGCCGCTTCGATGAGTTGAGTGGTAAGGACATCAAGCAAAGCAAGGTTGGGGGAAGCCTCTTTCAAGAGGGCATTTCGCTCTTTGAGCAATTTCCCATATCGCCCAATGAGGGAGAAATAATCGGAAGACTGCTTTGACAAAGAGAGGTCGAGGAAGTTTCTTCTTTCTCCTGGAGAACCTAAGAACAAAGGAACATCAGAAGGAGAGAAGACGATGACGTTAGCGACTCGTGAGAGTTCGCTTAGCCGACGAATCGGCTTGGAGTTGACGCGAATGCGCTTAGCAGATTTCTCGAGTTCGATCTCGATGTTCCGATGAAGTTCCCCTTCTACGATCTCGGCTTCGATAAAAGCGGAGCCGGTTTTCTCTTTTAGAAGAAGGGCATCGTCGGATGTCCGCCAGCTTCTTGCTAGCGACAAATAATGGATCGCTTCAGCAAGATTGCTTTTCCCTGCAGCATTAGGCCCATCGATAATCGTGATCCCGTCATCGAAGGAGAGATCCAATTCATCGTAGGAGCGGAAATTCCGCAGGCGGAGACGCTTCAAGATCATTGGGCTATCTCGAATGCCTCATTAGTGCAAACGACGCTATCTCCGGCGCGTAATTTGCGGCCACGCCGAGACTCGGGCTCGCCATTAACGAGGACGTCATTATCAACAAGGAAAGATTTCGCATCGCTGCCGCGGTCAATAAGAGAAACGAATTTCAAGAATTGCCCAAGGGTGATGTAATCAGTCGTGATGGTGATAATGTGTTTTTCCATACTCGAAAATCGGGGTAAAAGCCCTTAACATTAGTTTACTACTACGTAGTAAAAAGCGCTAGAGTTTTTTTCCAGCGCTTTCGATGAATTTTTAAATGGGTCTAGAAGCTCAATACGTGCGCATCGGAGTGATGAGTTCGATGACTGAATCATCTTTGGGGTTTTTGATGACGAAGGGTTTCATTTCGGCTTGGAAGCAGATCGTGACATCCTCGGATTTGAGAGCTTTGATCGCTTCAACGGCAAAGGTCGAATTGAAGGAAACGTCAAGACGTTCGCCCGTATATTGGAAGGTTTCAATCTTTTCAACAGCCGATCCATTGGTTTCATTGCGGACGGAAACTTCGAGGCTATCGTCGCGCATCGAGAGCTTGACGACGGATTCTTTTTCCGCAGAAAGGATCGCGACACGGTCCATCGCGGAAAGAAGCTCTTGAGCATTCACTTCAAGGAAATAATTGAACGTCTGAGGAATGATGGAACGGGTGACAGGATAATCGTCGGTGATAACACGAGTTGTGATGACGAGATTGCCAGAAGCGAATAAGGCTTTACGTTCGGAGATAGCGATTTCGACGTCATTGACCCCTTCTAGAAGCGCTACAACGTCTAAAAGAAGCTTGGCTGGGATATTGACGCGGAAGCGAGCCTCATCTTCGATAACGATCGATTTACGGGCCAAACGAGCCGAGTCCGTAGCCGTGGCCGTGAGATAATTCTTGCCATTAGGCTCTGCCCAGGCTTCGAGGTTTACCGCCGTTAAGAACGGACGGACGCCAGGCTTATTGGAAGCGGCAAAGGCGCTTTGTTCGACGAGTTCGGAGAATTGCATTCCGTTCAAAGTCAAAAGGGTGCCAGTAGCCGAGAAATCGACATTCGGATAATCTTCGGCCGATTCACATTGGAGGCGATAAGAGGATTTGGAGTTATCAATTTTCAAAGTGGTGTCGTCCACGACTTCTAAAGCGAGTTCATCGCTATCGAGCTTGCGAGTGATTTCGGTTAAGAAGCGAGCGGAGACAAGCGTCGAACCGATATCGTAATTACGGATGATATCGTGCCCATCTTTCATATAAGGAATCGTGCAGCGCACGGAAAGATCGCCATTGGTCCCGGTTACTTCTAGTCCCTTTTCATTAAGGCAAAGCATGAAATTGGTTAAAACGGGGGAAGCGCTTTTTGCTGGAATGGCTCTTCCAACGGCATTGAGGGCTTTTAAGAATTCTTCTTTTCGGATGGTCAGACGCATGAGAGTATCTCCTCTTCTCTATAACTGAAATTTATTAAAAAGTAATAATAGTGATAATAAGCGTGGGCATTGTGGATAACTCCGCTTCACCCGATGCTTGAATATTCTATCATAGTCCCTTTTTTAAGGAAACTATTTATATATAAATAAATTAGTGTTTTAAACGCGATTTGAGATCGTTGACGGCCATGGCTAGATCTGGGTCTTCTTTCAACGATTTCTCCACTTTTTTGATCCCGTTCATCACCGTGGAGTGGTCTTTGCCTCCGAAGCAACGGCCGATTTTATCAAACGGAGTGTCGAGAATATCACGGATCAAATACATCGCGATGTGTCTAGCTAAAGCAATTTGGCTCGTCCGGATTCTTCCCGTAAGTTGAGAAGGCGTTAGATGGTAATAATCCGCGACCACGTCGATGATTTTGCTCTCGCTTAGGTGATTGCCGTTTTCTTGGCTGGAGATCAAGCCTTTCGTGGCTTCGGAAGCCATTTCAGTGGTGATTCTTTCGCCAGAACGACGCGAATTGATGATATGGAAAAGAAGGCTATTCACCGCGCCTTCGAGTTCACGGACGTTTTGAGAGAAACGCTTGGCCAAGAAAGTAACGACCTCTTCATCGATTTCTTCCTGTTTTATGCCTCTGGCGCTGAGTTTTCTACGAAGGATTTCTTCGCTTGTTTGCTGATCCGGTCTCTCAATTTGGAGAACGAGCCCCTGGGCAAATCTGGTCTTTAATCTTTCGTCGAGACCATCGAGATTTCCGGGGTTGCGGTCAGAAGTCAAAACGATTTGTTTTCCCTCATTATAAAGGGTCTGGAAAACATCGAAGAACATCAGCATTGTTCCCCTTTTCCCGACGAGATATTGGATGTCATCGATCAAAAGGACATCAACGGAAGTCCGGAAGAAACGAACCATGCCGATATCTTCTTGGCTTCCGCGGGCGAAATTGACGAATTCATCGACAAAATCAGAGGCAGAGATATAAAGAATTTTCGCGCGAGGATTGTCCATTTGGATGTAATTCCCAATTGCTTGAAGCAAGTGGGTTTTCCCTAATCCGGACGCCCCGTAAATCATCAAAGGGTTATAAAGCTTCCCTGGGGTTCTTGAAATCATCATCGCGGCTTGGTAGGCATTACGGTTAGAAACTCCGACGACGAAATTATCGAAATCCAAAGAGGGATTTAGTCTCGCGTTGGCAAAGAAAGCAGGCTTAGATTCTTTCTTTTCCTCAAAAGGAGAGGGCTGATTGGCGTCCCCTTCCGTTTCGAAAATGATTTCAAAACTTGTTTGGAAGACCTCTTCTACGCTTTCTTTGATTAACGAAGCGTAACGCGTGCTGAGAATTTGGGAAGCGAGTTCGGAATTAACAACGATGTTCATCCGATTTCCTTCGATAGAATGGACATAAGAATCGGATAAAAAGGTTTGAAAAACGCCTTTGTCGTTAAGCTTTTTCTCAATGGATTTTAGTGTCCTTCCCCATAGGTTTGCGATTTCAGATACGGTTTGCTGCATAGGAATTTCCTCGGCAAAAATTAAATCACTTATCCACAATGTTTCCATCAATTTTTTTGCCAAAATTCTTTTTTCCACAATCCACAAATCAAAAACCCCACGCCACGGCTACTTTTTTAGGTTATCCACATCTTTTAAATTGTGGAAAACTTTTCCTTGCAATCCCTATTTGCCCTTTTTGTGGGCTTGTTTATCTTCTCCACGATGGGACTAGGAATGAAAAGAGGCGAATTATTGCTCTCTTTCTTCCTTTTTCCGCCAAATCAACAAACTCGTTTTCCAAAAGTTTGGGGATAAAGAGAAATCCTGCTCTCGCGTTTGCTTTTGGTTGCCTGCGCTCGCTTGCGCCCCTATAATATGCCTTGCATTTGTCATGAGCAAATGAGAACAGGAGAACCTCGTTATGGGAAAGAAAACTTATCAACCTTCCAAAAAGAAGCATTCCAATGTCAGCGGATTCCGCGCCAGAATGTCCACCGCTTCCGGCCGTAAAGTGATCGCTAAGCGTCGGGCCAAAGGCCGCACCAAAGTCGCCGCCTAACCTTTTTCTTTGGTATTACCCCCGTGAAGAAACTGAATCGAGTCCGAAAACATCAAGAGTTCGATACCATCATTCGCGGAGGGGAAAAGGTGAAATCGCCTCACTTCTCTTGCTACTTCCAGAAAAGTGAACTGCCTTATACCCGAATCGGACTTGCCGTTGGCAAAGCCAATGGAGGAGCCGTGGATCGGGTCCGAATCAAAAGACAGGTCCGCGCCATGATCGCCAAACGAAACGATTACGTGGACTCGTGCAATATCATCATCGTGATTCGTCCTTCCTTCAAAGAAAGCGAATTCGACGCGAATGAGGCGGAGCTCAACGCTTCCCTCGACCGTATTAAGGAATTACTGCATTGAAAAAATTATCGAGTAAGAAGTGGCTTGCCGGCATTGGACTGGTGCTGGGAGCTTTCGTTTTGACCGGATGCACTCAGAATTTCTGCTCCGATCTCGACCGGTCCAACATGGCCTACCCTTATGAACAAGGCGTTACGGTCTACCTCTCTAAAAACGACTACGAAGCGTTAAAAAGTGACACCGAAACCCAAACTCTTCTCGCCGAAGAAGAGGCCAAAGGCATCGCGGGTCAAGTTTTCGCGGATAACGAAGATCTCTATCGCTTTATCCCTTATAAGGCCGAATTGTTGGATACGGGCCATTCCCAAATCGTTTTTACGTCCAACAAATCCTCCTTCCTTCAAACGAATATCATCGATCCCGCCAATAAATCCGGATATGCGATCCCGGATATCCTTTATTGGGCAAAGCTTGATCAATATGTTCTTGAAGCCGCGATTTCGATGGCTCATTTCGGAGACATCACGAAAGTTAACGATTTCGCTTCCGTCCCCTCCACCTTCATCTCTGCTTTGAAAGTTTCTAACGAAGAATCCACCATCGATACCTCCGAAGGTGTTTGGTATATCAATCCCTTCAAAGGATATGATCCCGCGAATGACGCTGCCAAAGGAACGCAATCGGAAATCGTTACCAATTCCGTCCTCCGCGAGTTCGGCAACATCAAATTCTCCGGATATGAAGAAAAAACCGACAAAAAAGGAAATCTTGTCGCTTCCTATCCGACTTGGGGATTCTTCGATGCTTGGACGAAAGAACTTCAAAAAGATCCTGCTAATGGAGCTCCTTTATTAGCTTCCGATTTCATGGTTAGCTACAAAAAAGCCGTTGATAGCAAAGTTGCTTCCATCCGTTCTTGCATTGCCACTCAAGAAGCCAAATTCGGTCACTACGGCATCAATTCGGACTGGAAGGTTAACATCCAAAAGAAAACTTATGGCTATGCCTGGAAGAAAGGCTTCCTTGAAGGACTCCTTGTTTATCCGGTCTCTTGGCTTGTCGATACCTTCTCCTTTGGAATGGATTCCGCGTTAACGGGTATGGGCCAAATCTGGGCCATTGTCTTCGTTACCTTGATTGTTAGAACCCTTCTTTTGGCTTTGACCTTCAAGACGACAATGGATTCCCAAAAGATGCAGGCTCTTGCTCCAGAAATCCAAAAGATCCAAAACAAATATCCGAACGCCAACACCAATCAGGCCGAAAAACAAAGAATGGCTGCCGAGCAGCAGGCTCTTTATAAGAGAAACAAGATCAATCCATTTGGCCAAATTTTGGTCATGATCATTCAATTCCCCGTCTTTATCTCGGTTTGGGCTGGTATGCAAGGCTCTGCCGCTTTGGCAACGGGCGAATTCGCGAACATGAGACTTTCGGATACGATCCAATCGATCCTTTTCAATGTCAAAGGACAATGGTATTTGAACCAAACCGGTTGGTGGACAGCCCTTGTACTCTTCCTTTTGATGGCTGGCACCCAGATCTTCTCGATGATCTTGCCGCGTATCATCCAAAAGCATAAAACCAAAGGCGTCGCGAAACTTTCCAAGAACCCCGCTCAAGATCAGCAAGGCAAGACGATGAAGATGGTCTCCATCATCATGATTGGCTTCACGATCGTTATGGGCTTCTTCTTGCCCTCCGCGATGGGCGTGTACTGGCTTATCTCGGGCTTGCTCTCGATGATCCAGACCTTGATTATTCAACTTGTGATGGCGAATAAAGCCAAGAAAAGAGGATAGAAATGAAAGAATATGCTGGTAAGACGGTTGAAGAAGCCGTCAAGCTTGCTTCAAGCGAACTCGGGATTGATGAGAACCGTCTCATCTACGAAGTCAAAGAAGAAAAGAAATCGCTTTTCAAGAAAAACGCGATCATTGCCGTTTATCTTGATGAAGACGCGGCTGTCTATGCCCAAGAATATCTCCGTAAAGCCGTTGCTGCCTTGGGAATTGATATCACCACCGAAGCCAAAACCGAAGATGAGATCATCAAAATCACGATCGACTCTGAACGTAACCCCGTTCTCATCGGCAAAGGCGGGAAAACCCTCCAAGCTCTCAACGAATTAACCAAACTTGCTGTCAGCAATAAATTCCGTCATCGTTACCGCATCCTTCTTGATGTCGGGGGATATAAGGAAGACAAATATGATCGTATCACCCACATCGCGAAGAAAACCGCGAATCAAGTCCTTCGTAGCCATGTGGATGCCGATCTTGACCCGATGACCCCGGATGAAAGAAGAGTCGTTCATAACACCCTATCTGGTTGGGAACACATCAAAACCGAATCCTATGGGGAAGGCGCTAACCGCGCTGTCCGCATCGAATACGTTGACTAAAAAGTAAACGGACCAAGATAATCTTGGCCCGTTTTTCTTTGTATCACTATAATAAAGCCATGAATCCCATCATTGCTTTAGCAACGCCACCACTACCTTCCGCCCTTGCTCTTATCCGCTTGTCTGGGGATGGCGTTTTCGCTTTGACCGAAGAATTCTTGAATAAAAAGATAACGCCGGTTGCCAAGCGAAATATTGTTTATGGGGGCTTTTCTTTTGAAGGGAAGCTTATCGATTTGGTGGTTTGCTTCCTTTATCCTGGCCCGAATTCGATGACGGGAGAAGACGTGGTTGAGATTTCTTGCCACGGATCGATGGTTATCGTAAATCAAATTATTTCGGCATATTTAGCTAAAGGTGCTTCTTTAGCAACCCGCGGGGAATTTTCATCTCGAGCCTTCTATAACGGCAAGATGGATCTAATCGAAGCCGAATCCGTCAACGATTTGATTTCCGCGACGACGGTTGAAGCCAAAAACCTTGCTTTGATGTCCGTTTCAGGGAAAACAAGCCGATTGGTTACTCCTTTAAAAGAAGAAATCGCTTCTTTGATGTCCTTATTAGAAGTTGGAATCGATTTCCCAGAATACGAAGATATCGAATCTTTAAATCGCGACGAATTAATTCAAAAAGCCAAATCCATTCGCGAAAGAATCGCCTCTTTGATTGAAAAAGGCGACCAAGGGGCATTGGTAAGAAAAGGCGTTAACGTGGCTTTAGTTGGCGAACCTAACGTTGGGAAATCCTCATTATTGAACGCCTTATTAGG
>CAMOEH010000161.1 GCA_946612055.1 uncultured Bacillota bacterium
AATTCGTTATATTCGGGAATATGGGTTTTCGGCACAACACCAAGGATTGCCCCATCATGAATGATGACGGCGCAGTTATAGATATTGTTGTTTTTCGGCAACGGGGCGCCGACGGCAAACAAAATGTCATGCCCCTTGGAGAATCGTTCCAATTCCAAAAGACCATCGATAATCGCTTTTTGGAGGGCGCTTTGGAAAAGCATATCCCCGATTGTATATCCGCAAATGGACAATTCCTGGAATACCAAAATGGAAACCCTTTTCTCTTCCGCCTCCAAGACAGCTTTCTTTATTTCGTCGACATTATGCCTTACATTCCCGACTTTAATGGGAAGATGAGCGCAGCCAACGCGAACAAATCCATAAGGGTCATCTTGCTCAGGAAGTGACGCTTTCCTATCCGGGACCGTTTTCCTAACCTGGGAAAGATCCGCGCTCCCCTTCCTAGAAGAAAAATCGTTTTGAATCCTTTCTTGATATAGTTCGTTTGGCAGGATGGCAAACGCGCCATAACCATTTTTGGTTACAACGATCGGCTCATTGCTTTCTTTGACCATTTGGTCGATTTTTTGAGTGTTTCTTAACTCGGTGATCGGGATAATCTTTTCTTTCATGTCATTATTCTAACATAATTATGTCATTACGGAAGATGAGGTCTATTTTTGGAGATGGTTTATAATACATCCCGTATGAAAAAAGGCGTCGTTGTTGTAAATGCGTATGAGGTATTTCCCAGCGTCTCGCACATGGTGAAGAGGCTGCAAGAAGAATTTTCCTCTTTCGGCGTAACCCTGATTCAAAAAAACAGCCTAGACCTTCTGGCGATTACTTCGGCAAAGAACGAACCATTGCCCTATGATTTTGGCATCTTCCTAGATAAGGATATTTATGTCGCCTCCTTGTTGGAGAAGAAAGGCTTGAGGCTTTTTAATTCGGCTGAGGCGATTTTTTCGACCGACGACAAGATGATGACCCATTTGAAACTGGAAGGATCGGGAATCTCGATGCCGAAAACAATATCGGCTCCGCTTCGTTATTCCCAAAAAGAGAATCCTCATTTCTTAGAACGGGTAATCAACGAGTTTAGCTTCCCGATCATCTGCAAAGAAAACTATGGTTCCCAAGGCAAAGGCGTCTACATGGCCAAGAACCAAAAAGAACTAGAAGAGTTGGAAGCAAAACTCGCTTTTAAGCCACACCTGTATCAAGAATTCATCTCTTCCAGCAGCGGCAAAGACTTCCGCATCATCGTGATCGGCGGAAAAGCCACCGCTTGGATGCTGAGAGAATCCCAAAACGGTGATTTCCGAAGCAATATCGCGTTAGGAGGAACAGGGAGAAAGATCGATCTTCCCGAAGTTTTCTTAATAACCGCGGAGAAAGCATCACTCGTCCTAGGTTTGGATTACTGCGGGGTTGATCTTCTTTTAGGGAAGGATGGGCAGCCGATCCTTTGCGAAGTCAATTCCAACGCTTTCATACAGGGAATCGAATCCGTGACCGGAATCAACGTGGCGAAGGCTTACGCTGAATACGTTCTCCGACAATTATAAGATTAAAAAGAAAGCCACCATTCCGTGGCTAACTTTTGAAAAACGAATCAATGGGGCCCTTAATTTCCTTTTTGCTGCAGGAAACGAATCGCGGAAAGAACGACTTTTCTGTCGCTTTCGTGACTGAGCACTCTTTGGCAATCACCCGGTTCGATGAAATAAGCCTCGCGCACCTCCTCTTTCTGGGTAACGATATTAGTGGAAGAAGGCTCTCCTAAGAAATAAATCACTTCCTTGGCTACGCCAACGCGGGGAGAGTAGCAAATCCTTTTTCGGAAGCCGGGAATGAAGGTTACGCCGACCCCAAGCTCTTCTTTGATTTCTCTGGTTGCCGTGGCATGTTCATCGACGTCTTCCTCTTCAACATGCCCTTTCGGGATAGAGTAATGGCCTTTCACCATATGCTCGACAAGGATTTTGCCTTTATGGATCAAAACGGCTCCACAGGATTTTTCCTGCTTTCCGAAAAGATTCATCAATAGGCGGATTTCGTCTTCTTTAAGGCCGATCCATTCGAAATACCCTTCCAAAGATTCGAACCGTTCCAGGAATTGGTCGAAAAATTTCTTAAGGAACAACGTGTCGGGATCAATCAATTCTTCTGGATATCCCGATTCCCCGGACCTCGCCATTTCCACCAACGACTGAATATAAGCCCAGGACGCCATGTAGTCGGAGTTGACGTCCATGAAATCGACGCCGTTGGCTAATAAGAGCAAGGCAACGAAAATTCCCGTTCTATCTTTGCCAATCGAGCAATGGATCAAACAAGGTTTTTCGCAATAGGCGATGGCCTGGAAAACGCTTCTGGCGGAAAGCGGGTCTTCGATCATCTCAAAATAGCTTTCAAGCATATCCTGCTTGTTTTTTGAAGCCGCCCATCTCCATTTACTGGCACATCAATGTTGACAAACCTAGGATCTCCGATCGTTTTATCGGGAGTTTCTTTCTTTTGAGATGGGCTTCT
>CAMOEH010000162.1 GCA_946612055.1 uncultured Bacillota bacterium
GACGATATTGCTTCGTCCTAACACAACGGCATTGGCTCCTTCGAATTTAAATCCTTCATGAGCGAGATAATCAACGATTCCTTTGGGAGTGCAAGGAGCAAAGGTTGTCGCGGGATGGAATCCATCCACATCTTTTTCTGGCGAGATCGTCATTTTGATTCGATCTTCGCTGACCCCTTTTTCCAGAGGGAGCTGGACGATGATTCCATCAACAGAAGGATTACGGTTATAGGATTCTACTTTGGCGACAAGCTCTTCTTCGGTGATGGTGATTGGGCATTTGTCCAAGACGCAATCGAATCCCACTTCAGCGCCATCTTTCAATTTGCCTCGAATATAGGCATCGGAAGCAGGGTTTTCATTGGCTTGCAAGATGATGAGACGAGGCTTCTTCTCCATCGATAAAGCCTTTTCTTTCATCACTTCTTTGCGATAAGCAACATATTCTTTGATTGTCATAATGCGGTTAGTTTACCACCGAGCAAACAAAAAGAAAGCACCCATCTAGGGTGCCTAACTATCTTTTGTTTATTCGGCAATGCTGGAAGCGGCTTCAGAAGCTCCTCCGCCATGACTCACCATGATGATGAGGGCCAAGAAGAGGAAGACAATCGCGAATCCGAAGGTAAGCCAGGTGACAACTTTTTCGGAACCGCGTTCTTTTTGTTTCGCGAAGACGTTCAATCCACCACCGGTGATGGCTCCAGAAGCGCCTTCGGATTTCCCGCCTTGAAGCAAGGACAAAATGATAATAATGAAACTAACGATGATGAATATGATGTCGTACCATTTCATAATTTTGCCTCCTTTCTTCAAATCGGCTAGTAAAGAATAGACCTAATCTAAGCTTTTCGCAACTAAATCAATATATCTTCAAGCGAAGATATGATTTCAAAGTCCTTCGATGGAGCGAATTCATGATTACGGTCAATCAAATATCCATCAACTCCAGCAGCCTTGGCCGCGACCATATCTTGCAAAGAATCCCCAATATAGCAAGCACGTGCCTTGTCTTTTTCCTTAATTAGAGAAAGCCCTGCTAAGATTGGCTCTGGATCTGGCTTTGGCTTTAGATAAGTTCCATAACCGGCAATCGCATCAAAAGTGCAGGGCAATTTCAAAATCGCCAGAAGTAATTCGATATGCCTCGTCGTGTTAGAAGAAACGATCACGAGCTTTTTCTTTTTCAAGGAAAGAGCGCGCAATGGTTCTATGACATCCGGAAAGACACGGGTCAATGCCATATATTCTGGGAAATTTAAAGCAGCCGTGATTTTCTCTACGAAATAAGGCCACTTCTCTTCAGGGACTTTTCGTAGCCGAAGCACATCGGCTAAATTCATATGGTTATATAGATCGGTATCTTCTTTGGTGACATCATCGATTCCAATTTCGGCAAAGGCGTATTTCCAAACAGGGGACAAGGCTTCAAAAGAATCCACCAACGTGCCATCGAAATCAAAAAGATAAGTGTCGTACTGCCTCATTTGTTTAACTCAGCTCTCGTTTCGAAAATGATGTCCCTAAGCTGCGCGGCGCGTTCGAAATCAAATTCTTTGGCGGCTTGGCGCATCTGCTTCTCCATATCGGCGATGCGGCGTTCGATTTCACTGCGGCTTGCCTTCCCATCAATGAAAGTCTTAACCTCGTTATCCGTGTTGTGTAGAGGCGTTCGGATTTCTTTGATGATGGTCGTCGGGATGATGCCGTTTTCTTCATTATAAGCTTCTTGGATATGACGACGACGATTGGTTTCTTCAATAGCTTCTTTCATCGAATCAGAGATCGTATCGGCATACATCAAAACTCTGCCATGCGCATTTCTAGCCGCGCGGCCAATCACCTGAATCAAAGATCTCGTGCTTCTTAAGAACCCTTCTTTATCCGCATCAAGAATGGCGATAAGGGAGACCTCCGGAATATCAAGGCCTTCCCTTAGTAAATTAATACCAACGAGAACATCGTATTTCCCTTTACGAAGCTGATAGATGATCTCCGTACGTTCCAATGTCTTGGTTTCGTTATGTAAATAGGTAACTTTGATGCCCTCTTCTTTTAAATAAGAAGTAAGGTCTTCTGCCATCTTGATCGTGAGGGTAACAATCATCACGCGTTCATGGGCTTCGACGCGTTTACGAATCTCAAAAATAAGATCTTGAATCTGACCCATCGTTGGGCGGATTTCAATTACTGGGTCAAGTAAACCTGTTGGGCGGATAATTTGCTCAACAACCTCGCCACCGCATTTTCCGAGTTCATAATCGCCCGGGGTGGCCGAGGTGCAAACAACCGTCGAAGGCATCAGTTTCTCGAATTCTTCAAAATTAAGGGGACGGTTATCTAATGCTGAAGGCAAACGGAAGCCATATTCCACCAATGTTTCCTTACGGGACCTATCACCGTTATACATGCCTCTAACCTGTGGGAAGCTGACGTGAGATTCGTCGACCAAAAGCAAATAATCCTTTGGCATGTAATCGATAAGCGTAAATGGCCTTTGGCCAGGGGCACGGCCATCGATATGGCGAGAATAATTCTCGATGCCGGGGCAACGGCCAAATTCCAACATGCTTTCCATGTCTTGCCTTGTCCTCATCTCTAATCTTTCGGCTTCAAGAAGTTTTCCCTGAGAGCGGAAATAGGCAAGGCGATCTTCTAACTCGGCGCCAATTGTTTGGCAAGCGGCTTCAATTCTTTTGCGGGTCGAGGCGTGGTCGTAAGCCGGAAATATGGGATACGTGTGGTATGTTTTTTCAATTTCACCCGTAACGGAATTGATTTGGGCAATCGTTTCAACTTCATCCCCAAAGCAGTCGATGCGGATATAGAAATCATGGGTTGGAGGAGCAATATCGATGATGTCCCCATGGAGACGGAATGTGCCTGGTTTTAGTTCGAGGTTATTGCGGGTATATTGGGCGTCGATAAGATGTCGCATCAATTCTTTTCGATCGAGGGTCTCCCCCTGACGGATTTCAAAAATCAGCCCCTTGTATTCATTAGGATCGCTTAAGCCATAGATGGCGGCAACCGAAGCAACAACAATCGTGTCTCTTCTCGACAAAACCGAATTCATGGCCGAGGTTCTCATCATGTCGATTTCCTCGTTCATCACCGCGTTTTTATCGATATAGGTATCCGATTGAGGGATATAAGCTTCCGGCTGATAAAAATCGAAGTTCGAGATGAAATATTCCACTCGATTTTCTGGGAATAATTCCTTGAATTCCCCATAAAGCTGGGAAGCAAGGGTCTTGTTATGAACCAAGACAAGAGTTGGGCGATTTAAAGCCGCGATGATATTGGCGTCCGTGAAAGTTTTCCCCGTACCAGTCGCGCCAAGAATAACTTGGATTTGTTTCCCTTTTTCTACGCCTTCTAAAATCTTGGCGATGGCAGCAGGTTGATCGCCAGTAGGCTTAAATTTCGAAACAAGTTTAAAGCGATGTTCTTCCATCGCCATTCTCCTCAGAATCGGATTTTTTCTCCGCAAGAGCTTTGGTTAAAGGATCCATCAAGGGGGAGAACCCTTCCCCGATGATCATGTCCGCTTGCAAGAGCATGATAAAGGCTTTCGGATCAATCTCAGCAATCGCGATTTTGACTTCGGGAACGCTGCGTTTATTCATCGCAACGCGGACGATTTTGCGATTGACTCCAGAATAGCCTCCAGTCACCTCGATCAATGTCGTTGCACGGTCCATTTTTTGATGCACGTAGTCCATGATTTTCTCATATTCATCCGAATAAATATCCGCGATGACATAGCCATTGGAATTGACGTAAATGAATTGGACCATCAACGCGCAGACTAAAGCCGAAAGGATACCAATCAGGCCTCGCGGCAAATCTTTAATGCAAGCCATGCCGATAACAATCAAAGATCCATCGATTGCAAAAGAAGAGAGGGCTTCTTTGATTCGGCTATGTTTGGCAATGATGACGGAAAGGACATCAAATCCTCCCGTAGATCCGCCTCCTAGATAAGTGATACCTACCCCTGCTCCTACGCAAGCACCACCAAAGATGCCGGCAAGGATAGTCAAAGCCGTATTCTCGCTTCCATCGCCTAATGTCGTCATTAAATGACGGCCGATAAGCATTCCCAAGCTCGATTCCGTATTGGGGATACGGTAGAACAAAGAAAAGAAGGCCGGATATAGCAAGGTCGCGAAGATCGTCTTCAAGGTGAATTTCTTTCCTAAGAAAACGAAGCTTACGCCAAGCAAGATCAATTGAAGACCCCAGGTAACCAAGTCGACGAGCTTAAACGCGATGCCGGCTTCATCAAGGAAATATTGAACGATGACACCAACGGAATAAGTTCCGCCAGTAATCAAATCTAATGGAGCCAAGAAAGCGGCGTCGCCAAAAGCAAGCAAAGCACACCCTAAAATCAGGCAGGCAAAGTTATAGACGATTCGCATTTTTTCGCGCTTAGTTTTGGCCATCGCCTTGACGAGCCTCCATTTCCAAATAAGCGTAGATAAAAGGGCTGATGTCTCCATCCATTACACCAAGGACATCCCCTGTTTCATGGGATGTTCGATGATCTTTGACCATCGTATAAGGCTGGAAGACATAGCTACGAATTTGCGATCCCCATTCAATGTTTTTCTGTTCACCAACAACCGATTTTAGTTGGGATTCTCTTTCTTCGAGTTTCCGTTGCATCAAAAGGTCAGTAAGCATGCTCATGCAAGTCGCTTTGTTCATCAGCTGGCTTCGTTCAATTTGGCATTGGACGACGATACCGGTCGGGATGTGAGTGATACGAACAGCAGAAGAAACCTTGTTGACGTTTTGTCCCCCTGCTCCACCCGAACGATAGGTATCAACGCGAAGGTCTTTCGGATCGATTTCAACATCCGCGACCGCGCCGAATTCGGGAATCACATTAACCGAAGCAAAGGAAGTATGACGACGAGCCGCCGCGTCAAAAGGAGAGATACGAACAAGGCGATGGACGCCTTTTTCTCCTTTCATCATGCCATAGGCATCTTCGCCGATAATCTTGATGGTCGCGGACTTAATACCCGCTTCATCGCCGTCTTCGATATCGATGACTTGGCATTTCATACCATTACGTTCAGCAAAACGGCCATACATGCGCAAAAGCATGGAGGCCCAATCTTGCGCTTCCGTTCCGCCTGCGCCTGGATGGATTTCTAGGGTGCAATTTAAAGCATCATATTCGCCAGAGAAAAGGAGCTGATGTTGCAAAGTCTCGCAATCTTTTTCTAACTCTTCTTCCAATTCGGAGACGAAATCAATCATCTCTTCATCATTTTCAGCAAGGTCAGGCAATACGCCTTTGATGTCTTCATAAACGGAGACGGCTTTGCGATATGCCCCGACTTTTTTCTGCAAAGCGGCAAGGCGAGATGAGACCGCTTTAGCGGCATTAGGATCATCCCAAAATCCCTCGGCGTTTTGTTTTTCTTCTAATTCGGCAATTTCGTGATCGATTTTAGGCAGGTCAAAGAGAATCACCGAGTTGCGAAACTAGACGTCCGAGATCTTGGGCCTTCTGTTTTAATTCGACTAACTCTTTCATGTATTCCTTACTCTTTGTTTTCTTCGTTGGGTTCAGCTTCCTTTTTATCGGTAGCTTCGGCTTCTTGGACGTTGCCAGAAGATTCCGCTTGTGCCGTTTCTCCTTCAGGAGCAGGAGCTTCTTCTTTGCGTTGGATCCTGACGTTGAGGAAGTTATAGACGCAATCGACGGAGATGGATTGATTCATTTCGCGGAAGAGGGAATAACCTTCGTTAACGTAATCCTGCAAAGGATTGGTTTGGGCATAGGAACGAAGTCCAATGCCTTCACGTAAGTGAGCCATCGTATCGATGTGCTTGGTCCAGTTGCGGTCAATGACGGATAAAGAGATCGATCTTTCGACGCGGTCAACTTGATCTTGTGGCCAAGTTTTCCTTTTACGGAGATAGAACGAATAAAGGAATTCGCCCAAATCCTCGCCGCCTTCTTCAACCGGAGCTTCATCATAAGCTTTCGCGTTGAAGACGCCTTCGGGAACGAAAGCGGGCTCGACCAATTTCTTTAAGGCATCGGCAGAGATAAGTCCTTCATCACGTCCAGGAAGGGTTGCTTTTTTCGCTAAGAAGGCACCCGTTTCTGCGAAGAAGGAATGGATCAATTCGTTGATGTCGCCTGCCATCATGATGGAGTCGCGACGATCGTAGATGATTTGACGTTGTTTGGCCAAAACATCATCGTAATCGAGCAAATTCTTACGGATATCGAAGTTTTTACCTTCGATTTGTTTTTGAGCGTTAGTAACAACGTTCTGAAGCATTTTGTTTTCCAAATGATCTTCGCCAAGTTGCTTTTGGAAGGTTTCGCGGAGATTGTCTTGGACGAAACGTCTCATGAGTTCGTCGTCAAAAGAAACATAGAAGCGAGAGAATCCAGGATCGCCCTGACGTCCAGAACGGCCGCGTAACTGGTTATCGATACGGCGAGATTCATGACGCTCGGTTCCGAAGACGCATAAACCGCCAAGTTCTTTTACGCCTTCAGCAAGTTTGATGTCGGTACCACGGCCTGCCATGTTGGTAGCAAGGGTAACCGCTCCTTTTTCGCCAGCATGAGAGATGATCTCCGCTTCGCGAGCTTGGTTTTTCGCATTCAACACTTCGTGAGGAATGCCAGCCGCGGTCAATAAAGCGGAAATCTCTTCGTTCGATTCAACCGACACAGTACCGATAAGAACCGGCTGTCCTTTTTCATGACGTGCCTTAACTTCTTCAACTAAGCCTTTTAGTTTCGCGGCATGTGTGCCGTAAATGTGATCGACGTCATCGATACGCTGAATCGGACGGTTGGTCGGGATGACGATGACCTTCATGTTGTAGATCTTTTCGAATTCTTCTTCTTCGGTCTTTGCCGTACCAGTCATACCAGAGAGCTTTTTGTATAGACGGAAGAAGTTCTGATAGGTAATCGTTGCCAAAACAACAGTTTCTTGTTTGATTTCCACGCCTTCTTTGGCTTGGATAGCTTGCTGCAAACCGTCGTTATATTCACGTCCTTTCATGATGCGGCCCGTGAATTGGTCGATCAATTGGATTTGACGGTCTTTATCCACCATATATTCCACGTCGCGAGCCATGATGTAATTGGCTTTCAAGGCTTGGTGGATGCGATGAACGAGGTCTTGGTTTTCCGGATCATAGAGGTTGCGGATACCAAACATACGCTCGGCTTTATTGTTGCCTTCGTCCGTCAAATTGCAGGTCTTCGTTTTGATATCGATCGTGAAATCGACTCCTTTGCGAAGGACTTTGACGAAACGGTCGGCAACTTGATATTGGGAAGCCGAAGATTTCTGGCCACCCGAAATGATAAGAGGAGTACGCGATTCATCGATCAAGACAGAGTCGGCTTCGTCAACGACGCAGAATTTGAGCCCGCGAAGAACGCGGCCATTCAAAGACTGGGTCATGTTGTCACGAAGATAATCGAAACCGAGTTCGGAGTTGGTCGTATAAGTGATGTCGCAAGCATAGGCGGCACGTTTTTCTTCGGTCGTTTTGGAAGCAAGGTTGCATCCGACAGTCAAACCGAGGAAGCGATAGACTTGGCCCATCCATTCGGCGTCACGTTCGGCAAGATATTCGTTAACGGTGATGACGTGAACCCCTTCGCCAGTCAAGGCATTAAGATAGACGGCCATCGTCGCGGTTAAGGTTTTACCTTCGCCCGTTCTCATCTCAGCAACGTTGCCATCGTTAAGAACCAAAGCGCCGATGATCTGCACTTTGAAAGGAAATTGGTTCAGCGTTCTTCTCGCGCCCTCACGGGCAACAGCAAAAGCTTCGTGCTTAATTTCATTAAGAGGTTTGCCCGCTTTCAATTCGGCTTGAAATTGGGCTGTTTTCGCGCGTAATTCATCGTCGCTAAGAGCTTTCATCTGCTCTTCATAGGACATGATTTTCTCGGCTTCGCGCTCGTATTTTTTCAATTCCCGCTTCTCGAAGCGGAAGATGGATTCAATAATATTGGCCACGTCGTATTTCTCCTAAATAGCGGTAAAGATTCTACCATTTAAAAAAATGGTAAGCAATCAAGGCAGTTCATCTGCTTCCTTTTTCTTTGTTTTTGCCATGACCAGAACGCGTAATTTGGTTGGTTTTAACGAAGACAAAAGATTCAAGCAGGCTCGAATTGTCGATCCGGTTGTATAAACGTCATCGAGCAAAAGGATTTTCTTTCCTTCTAACGATTTTTTGGAAATCAAAGATAAGTTATCCCCCACCTTTTTACGTTCTTCTAACGAAAGGTCGGATTGTTTAAAATCACAATTCTTTTTTAGAAGCGGCAAAATGGGCAAGCCGATGCTTTTGGCCATCTCAATCACATGATTAAAACCTCGCGCTTCATTTGAAGATGAGGAAGAGGGAATAGGGACAATAACATAGCCTCGAAATCGTAGAGATAGATAACGTCGTTGATAATCAAAGAAAACACCAGCAAGTTCAACGTCATAACATCCTTTGAATTGATAAAGTAACTCTCGGATTTTTTCTTCATAGGGATAGAAAGCGAGGCAATGAACCGTCTTTTCTTTCCACGTCATGAAATGGGGGTTGAGACTTCGAAAGCATCGATAGCAAATGCAACGGTTTTGCAATAGCAAACCATGGATGGAATCCGAGCCCATGGGCGAAAAACAAACCTTACAAAAAGGAGTTGCAATATCGGATTTCCCGTTGAGCTTCTTCCATAGATTCTGTAATGGTTTCGGATAAGAAAATGACTTTTCCTGTTGGCGCATAGGCTTTCCTCCCTGCCCTACCGGCGATTTGAATTAAAGCGGCTGTATCGTAAATGGAATGATCCGCGTGAACGATGATGACCTGCGCATTGGCAACGGTTACGCCTCTTTCTAGCACCGCGGTCGTCACTATATAAGAAAGTTTCTTTTTGCAGAAAGAAGAGATGATCTTGTCCCTTCCCTTCCGCTTGGAAGAAACATAATTTCCATTCGGGCAAAATGGCTTAAGCAAGCGATATACGGACTCGCTATAAGAAACCGTTGGAACGAAGACAAAGCAAGGCTTTTTCTCTTTGCCAAATCGGCGGATCCACAAAATCAAACTCAAATAAAGCCAAGGCACAAAACGACGACAAATACGCGGGACGGGTATGTCTTTTTGATGGAAACGGGTATGTAAGGTGAACATCTGTTTCCCTTCTCCCGTAAATTCTTTAACTATCGATTTGGAAGGAGTTGCAGACATCATCAAGCAGTGTCCTCTAAGAGACCTTTTGTACAAGGAGAAAAGAATATCCGATCCTTTGAAAGGAAAGGCATCGATTTCGTCCATCACCAGCAAATCAAAATAATTCGGGTAGCGAAATAATTGATGGGTTGTTAAGACGACACAGTCGCCTACAAGTTCATCATGGTTTCCACCATAAACCGCGATAATCTTGCTCGAAGGAAAGGCAGAAACAAGTCTTTGATGCAATTCGATGACAACGTCTTTTCGGGGCAAAGCAAAGCCCACGTGCATTCCTTTTGCCATTGCAAAGCCGATCACGCCATAAGATATTTCGGTCTTACCTGAACCGCATACCGCATATAAAAGCGTGTCGATTCCCTTTTTAAAATTATCCAGCGCCTGATCGGACAGTCTTTGTTGGTTCTTGGAGAGGGGATAATCCAATTTCAAAGCCACCGGATGGGGCGAGAACTCCCTCGGATCGGCCAATTCGCCACGAAAGGAAACACACCTTCGGCAATAGGGCTTGCCGTTTAAGTAGCCAATTGAATGTATGTCGGTGTTGCCGCATATTGGGCAAACAAAATCATTGGTCGACATGGAAAATTTCCCTTATTTCGTTAATTTTGTTTTCTAGCAATTTCTTATTTATCAATTTTGTTTCATATGTACTGATTGCTATATTTGAGTTGTTTTGTGCTACCGAATACTCAACGACCGTTTTGTCTTTTGAAGTGCACAAGATAATCCCCACACTTTGGTTCTCGTTATCTTTCCTTTCTTGTCTATTTAACGCTTCTAGATAGAAGCTCATCTTTGAAATATATTCCGGTTTAAATTCTCCGATTTTTAATTCAAAAGCAACCAAGCAGGAGTAGGTTCTGTTATAAAACAACAGATCAATATAAAAGTCATGCATCCCAACTTGGATTCTGTATTCTTCTCCAATAAAGGAAAAATCATTACCGATTTCTAAAATGAAGTCTTTTAAATTTGAAACGATAGACTTTCGCAAATCTTTTTCAGAATATGCATTTGGTAAATCTAGAAACTCTAATGAGTAATTATCCAAGATTTTAGTCTTTGGAATATCATCCTCATCTACTGCAGGTGTCAAGCTTTCTAATGCTTTGCCATTGGACAATAAGTATCTTTCATAATAACCGCTAGATATTTGTCTATTTAGTTCTCTATAGGAATAGTTGTGTTTAATACAAAGTCTTAAATAAAATTCCTTTTCTTCAATAGTTTTTGTGCTTGATAAAATTAGCACATTATTGCTCCAACTAATTTGTCTCGACAGTGTTGAGACAATTATATTGTCTCTATATTCTTCATAAAACTGTACCGTCCTATATAATCCGGCTCTGCTAATTCCTTTTAAATTTGGATATGCTTTCGCAAGATTATTCGAAATCGATTCAATCGTTTTCGAACCCCATTTTTCTGTTTTAATTTTTGTGGATAAATATTTCCCAATTTCAAAATACATCAGCACCAATTCTTCGTTGATTTTTCGATATGCCTTATCTCTATGTGACTGGATGATTGTTACAATTTCATTTAATTCTTTTTCCATAAATAGTTCTCCTTTCAGTTATGTTCAAAGTCCTGCGAACGAGCTGAGAACTCCTTTGGATCAGCCAAATCTCTGCGAAAGGAAACGGCCCTTCGGCAATATGGCCTGCCGTTTAAGTACCTGATATAACGGGCGTCGGTACTGACGCAAACTGGACGAACGAAGCAACTTTCAATCCGCTCCCCCATTGTTTTTCTTCTCTTTTTTGATTTAATAAATGCGCTGGATTCGTATCGAGACCTGCCTTCATCGGCATGGTGGCTTCCAGTGTCGGATTTGTTTCCGACTTTTTTTATTTCTGGAAAGGACATTTCGACGTTATCTCTCAATTCCAATTTGAAGGCAGAGAATTTGTTTTTCCTCCTTTTTGTGAGGAATAGAGATTGCCATGGCAAAGAAAGCAAAAAAGGTCCCCACACTTATCTATAGGTGTGGAAACCTTCGTTTTTCAAAAAAAGTTATTTTTCGAGAAGATTAACTCGGCGGTGATGCTTCTCTAATGGGGAGAATTTTTCAGAGAGGAAGATATCAAGATTTAATAGGACATCCTCTTCTTTCATATAAGCGGCTCCGAAAGAAATGACGTTCGCGTCATTATGTTCGCGCATCTTTTGACTAACCGCCGGTCCATAGCCAATGCCCGCGCGCACTCCTTTTATTTTGTTCGCGGCCATCATGATTCCTTCACCCGACGTGCAAACAACGACGCCCAATTCGGCTTTCTGAGAAGCAACCGCTTTTCCAACCGCTTGACCAAACAAAGGATAATCACAGCTCTCGGTCGAATTCGTCCCACAATCGAGGACTTGATAACGCATTTCTTCAAGGTGCTTTTTGATTTTTTCTTTAAGAAGATAGCCTCCATGATCGGCCCCAAGCGCAATGCAAGGCGCTTTGGTGGAATAGACTTTTTGAACCTGTTCTAAGGTAATCGCGCCAAATCGAACTAAGCGAGGCTCACCTTTGCTTAGATCGATGATTGTTGATGGCACGCCTCCTTTAATTTCGCCATCAATGATCCATTCAATGTCGCCACCAAATGTTTCAGCAATGGACTTGGGGTCATTGAGTTCTTTTTCGCCAGACTTATTCGCAGATGGGACTAATAACGGGCAGCCAACTTTTTCGATAAGATTGCGCACCGCTTCATCATCCGGAACGCGGACCCCAACAACACCGTTTTCTGCTGCGTGAGGAGGCAAATTCTTTCTAGCTGGCAATAACAAAGTCAAAGGACCAGGCATAAACGCTTTCATCAAAGAGACAATACGTGCATCAATTTTAGCAACCGAAGCAACCTGCCCTAAATTGGCGCACATCAAAGTAAAAGGCTTGCCTTCTGGCCTATTCTTCGCCTGGCAAAGCAAGCGATAGGCGTTTTCGTTATCGGCAATAGCTCCAATCCCGTATACCGTTTCCGTAGGAAAGGCTACAAGTTTGCCTTCTTGCAGAGCTTTAACTGCTTTTGAAAATTCGTTCCAAGAAATAATGCCCATAATCGCCTCCTAATTAATATATATAAATAAGAAACGGGTTTTTCCATTCAAATCGGGGACAAATTTAAATTCGTAGTCCTTGAGATATTTTGCCATTAAGCCCGTCAAATAATCTTCGAGGTCATAACCAATCTCAAAGCACATCAAAAGGGATCCTTTTTTCACCTTTTCATAGTCGCGGAAGATGTCTTCATAAACGGAATGCTCTTTATCTAGCCATAATGCGGCTCCTGGATCGTAGTCTTTCACCGAATCTTGGGTCTCTTCTTTGGAGGTGATATAAGGAGGGTTGCTGACGATGACATCTAATTTCATATCTGCGTCGATATAGGGTTTTAAAGAAGGGCCAAGGAAGGTCGGAATTCGCAATCCATAACGTTCAAAGTTTCCATTCGCGACTTCGAGTGCTCCTTCGGAAATATCAGAAGCGGAGACAATCCAATTTTTGAAGATACTTTTCAAAGCAAGAGCAATAACTCCAGACCCGGTTCCAATATCGGCGCACATCAAGAAATTTCTGGGATCATAATAGTCAAGGATTCGCTCTGAAATTTGGGCTACAAGTTCTTGCGTTTCCATTCGCGGAATCAATACCCGGGAATCCACTTTAACCTTGTATTGCAAAAAGGAGGCTTCTCCTAGAATATATTCCACCGGTTCGCCTTTCAAAAGCCTTGCAAATTGCTCATTAAATAGCGAAATTGCGGTCATTTCCTCATCTTTATGGTAAAGAGTATCAATGGGAGAATCATATCCCATATCCGATGCGATAAGGGTTCTTATATCAGCAGACAAAACGCCATGAGGCTTACCCTCGGAAATCGCTTTGTTGTATACCTCAATAATTTTAGGCATCTAAGGATTGGCTCTCCTCTAATAGCTTTTGTTCTTGGTCGTAATGAATCAGGGCTTCAAGCAGTCCATCAAGCTCACCTTCCATGATTCGATCAAGCTGATTTACGGTATATCCAATGCGGTGATCGGTCACGCGATTTTGGGGGTAATTGTAGGTTCTAATTTTCTCAGAACGTTCCCCCGTTCCAACCTTCAGTTTCCTTTCGCTAGCCCGCTTGGCATCTTCTTGTTCCTGGAAGTAGGCAAACACCTTAGCGCGAATCATTTGCATCGCGATTTCTTTGTTCTGAAGCTGTGCTTTTTCGGTTTGACAAGCAACGACTAGTCCAGTAGGAAGATGCGTGATACGAACCGCGGATTCGGTTTTGTTTACGTTTTGTCCGCCTGCCCCTTGGGAATGGTAAGTATCGATTTTTAGATCATTCGGATTAATTTGGACATCAACTTCTTCAGCTTCGGGCATGACCAAAACGGTCGCGGTCGAAGTGTGGATTCTTCCTGAAGCCTCTGTCTTAGGAACGCGTTGAACGCGGTGAGCGCCCGATTCGAATTTGAGTTTGGAATAAACGGAATCGCCTTTGATGATAAAGGAAACGGAAGAATATCCACCGGCAGCACCTAAATTGGCATCGAGAAGCTGCAATTTCCAACCCTGTCTTTCCGCGTATTTGGTATACATCCTAAGCAAATCGCCCGCGAAGATATTGGCTTCATCGCCACCGACAGCTCCGCGAATCTCGACGATGATGTTTTTGTCATCGTTGGGATCTTTGGGTAAAAGAATCCTTTGAAGTTCTTCTTCTAGAGAAGCCATTTTCGCTTGGGCTTCTTTTCTTTCTTCTTTCGCGAGTTCAATTAGTTCTGCGTCCCCGGATTCTTCCATCTCAAAAGAATCGGAAACGGTTCTTTCACATTTGATGTATTGCTCGTATTTGTCGGCCGCCTCTTTTAAAGAAGCTTGTTCTTTGGAGATCTTCGTGAAACGCGAAAGATCGGAAGCCACATCATCTTTTTCAAGCTCGGAAGAAAGATAAGCGAACCTTTCTTTCGTTGCTTCTAGTCTTTTGCGCATGCTCTCGTCCATAAAAAATACCGTTTTCTGTTGCCGTGGGAATTATAGACGATACCCATGTTAAGAGCAAAGCACTCTAATCTTAGATTAGTAACTAGAGAGATTCCCATAGAGCGCGTATAATCAATAAGAACCTATGTCATATAAAGCTCTTTACAACAAATATCGCCCCTCCACATTTGAAGAAGTCGCAGGGCAAAAAGCGATTGTCCGCACCTTAAGAAATGCAATCAATAGCGAGAAAATCGCTCATGCATATCTATTTTGTGGACCTAGAGGCACGGGTAAAACATCGATGGCCCGCCTTTTTGCTAAAGCCCTGAATTGCGAAGAAGGAATTGGGCATCAGTGCAACCACTGCGACAATTGCCAAGAACTTAATTCCGGCTCCCATCCTGATGTCATCGAAGTAGACGCCGCCAGCAATAATGGGGTCGAACAGGTTCGTGAATTAATTGAAAATGTCCGTTATTCGCCAATCAAAGGCCGTTACAAGATTTATATCATCGACGAAGTCCATATGATGTCTTCCGGAGCTTTTAATGCGTTGCTTAAAACGTTAGAAGAACCTCCAGAGCACGTCATTTTCATCTTGGCTACGACCGAACCATTCAAAGTTCTCCCGACCATCCTTTCCCGCTGCCAGCGTTATGACTTCGGGAAAATCGATGAAGAAGAGATCAAAGCCAAACTGGTCTGGATTTTGAAACAAGAAAACGTCAATTACGAAGAGGGGGCTCTTGGAGCTATTGCTTCTTTGGCCGATGGCGGGATGAGAGACGCCTTATCCATCTTGGATCAAGTCTTGGCTTATGGCGGAGATACCTTAAAGGAAGAGGACGTGCTAGCAGTTTTCGGCTTAACGTCTACGATCGAAAAGGTGAATTTGCTTCATCTAATCTCCCAAGGAGATGTTGCGAGCGTGCTCGCAAAATTCGAAGAATTTCTCGTCGCGGGCATCGATATTAAGCGCCTAACCGGAAATCTTCTTGATATCTTAAAAGACCTTCTTATCTACGAAAGCACCGGTTCGGCCAAATTGTTAACGACAATTGGAGAAGAAGACGCCAAATCCTTATCTAATGAAATCGACGTCGATACCACGAATAAAATGATCGATGTCCTTTTGAAAACCCAATCGGATTTCAAACAGGTTTCAAACATTCGCTCGTTATTTGAACTCACCTTGCTCCAACTCACTTCTTCCTTCGGCTCTAATTCAAGGAAAAAAGAACCTATCGTTAAAAAGGCTGTTACTGAGGAAGCGCCACCTGTGGAAAACAAGGAAGAAGAAAAAAAGGTTGTTATCGAAGAGCCTTCTATAGAAGAACCCGTGCAACAAGAAGAACCTGAGCCCGTTGTCGAAGAACAAAAAGAAGAACCGGCTCCGGTTGAAAACGTTGCACCCGAAATCGCGAAGGAAGAAAAGCCTGAACCGACGAATACCTTTGCTGATTATGATCCTGCTTCTGGGAAGATTTATGATGGAGACACCCCTCCTTCATTCTTACTAGCCGATATGCCTAGTGCACCTATAAAAGAAGCAGAGCCAGTTAAGGTCGAGACGCCAAAACAACCTACACCTCCCCCTTCTTTTGAACAACCGGCCCTATTTTCTAGCAAGGCGGTCGAAGAGAAGAAGGCAAACGCCTCCCCTGCTTCATCTATTGTTTTCTCGCCGATTGCAACTGAAGGAGAGGCTTACAAGATTAGTGATGAAACCTTGATCCAAATCATGACGTTAGCCATGAAATATAAAAGCGAACGCCAAGAGCTTCGTGCCAAATGGGGATATTTCTCCAATTTGGATCTCGATCCTCATTATGGCCAAGCCGCCAAATTGCTTTCGGAAGGGGCCCCGTTCTGCTTATGTGGAGAAGCTTTGCTTCTAAATTACAATTTTGCTCAAAAGAAAGCCTTGGCTAACCTCAAAGATAACCAAGCTATCCTTTCCGAGCTTATTGAAAAAATATTGGGAAGACACGTCTTCATTTATGCGTTAGACCGTTCGGATTCCAATCGCATCCAGACCACGTTTACTTCCCTCCATCAGGTTGGCAAATTGCCACCTGTGAATTCCATCGTCTTGAATCTGCCAGAATAAAGGAGACTTTTTATGAACCAGATGCAACAAATGATTGTCCAAGCCCAAAAGATGCAACGGGATTTGAAAAAAGCCCATGCTGAACTTGCCGAAAAAGAATTTTCGGTTTCTAAAGGTGGCATGGTCGAAGTCGTGGTCTTAGGCGACCGCACCGTCAAATCCATCCAAATCGATGATGATGCGTTGGATGTGGAAAACAAAGAAATGCTTCAAGAGACCATTGCCATGGCTATCAACGAAGCGCTTGTCAAAATCCAAGAAGAATCTGACGCCATCGAACAACGCATCACCGGCCAAAGCGGGATGATGTTCTAAGATGAAAGAACTATCGACTTATTCTCTTCTCGTCGATTCCTTTTCTAAACTTCCTGGCATTGGCAATAAATCCGCCGAACGCATGGCTTATGCGGTGCTTGAGATGAAAGAAGAGGATGCTTTGCAATTTTCCCATGCCATCGAGAATGCCAAACGAGTCGTACATAAGTGCCCCGTGTGTGGACTTTATGCCGAAAAAGAGAAATGCGACATCTGTTTAGATGAGACGCGAGACCATAGCGTTTGCATCGTCGTTTCCTACCCTAAAGACGCCTTAGCCTTTGAACGCCTGAACGATTTTCATGGTGTCTATCACGTCTTAGGTGGGAGCATTTCTCCAACCAAAGGATTAGGGGCAGAAGGATTGAATATCGACTCCCTTTTGGAAAGAATCCAAAACGAAGGAATCAAGGAAGTCATCATCGCGACCAATCCCACTTTAGAAGGGGAAACCACCGCGATGTATTTAGCCAAAATTTTATCGGAAACTGACGTATCCCTATCAAGATTAGCCTATGGTTTGCCAATGGGAGCTTCGTTAGATTATGCCGATACGCTGACGCTTACTAAAGCATTGGAAGGAAGAAAGAAATTATGAGCTTGTTCATCACATTCGAAGGCGGAGAAGGATCGGGAAAATCCACGGTTTTACGCGAGGTGAACGCTCGTTTGATCGAAGAAGGATACGAAACCGTCCTTACCCGCGAACCTGGCGGAACAATGATTGCCGAAGAAATCCGCAACGTCATTCTCGATAAGAAAAATACGATGATGGATCCTCGAACCGAAGCTTTGCTATATGCCGCAAGCAGAAGGCAACATCTCGTGGAAAAGGTTTGGCCTTCTCTAAAAGAAGGAAAACTCGTTTTATGCGACCGATATCTAGATTCTTCCTTAGCCTATCAAGGAGGAGCAAGAAAACTTGGGATTGATGAAGTGCTTTCCATCAATATGTTCGCTACCGAAGGAACCTTCCCGGATTTAACGTTGCTTTTTGATATCGATCCGAAACTTGGCCTAGAACGTATCGCGAAAAATGCTGGAAGAGAAGTCAATCGCCTCGATTTGGAAAAGATGTCTTTCCATGAAGCAGTACGGGCTAGCTTCCACGAATTAGCCAAGCGTTATCCTGCCCGTTATGTCATCATCGATGCTTCCTTGCCCTTGGAAAAAGTCATCGAAAATGCCTATAAAGCCATCAAAGACCGCTTATAAGATATGAAGATTTCTGCCTATATCGAAGAAAAACAGCCTCTGCTCTACCGAACGTTTTCTCATGCTTTGAAAACCTCTTCTTTAGCGCACGCCTACCTTCTTTCTGGCGAAACAGGCATTCCTTTAAAGCAAGCGGCCATCTATTTGGCCAAATCAATTCTTTGCAATCATCCTAACCCTTTCGCCGACGAAACTTGCTCGATTTGCCAAAGGATTGACCGTGACGAATATCCGGACTTCGTCTTATTAGACGGAGACGAAGGATCCATTAAAAAAGAATCCGTCACCTCAACCTTAATCAATTTTCAAAAATCGGCATTAGAAGCCAAAGGAATCATGGTCTATGTCATCCACCTGGCCGAAAGGATGAGCACCGAAGCCGCGAATTCTCTTTTGAAATTTTTGGAAGAGCCTAGCGACAACACCTACGCCATTTTGACCACGAATAACGAATCCAGGATTTTGCCAACGATCGTCTCGCGTTGCCAAACGGCCCATTTGTTGCTTGTTCCCCGTGAGGAAGTCATCAAAGACGCTTTAGCAATTGGAGCCAATCAAGAAGACGCGGAAATCCTTTCTTATTTCTTCAACGATGGGGCTTTGGTCAAAGAGCAAGCGGAAAAAGAAGAATATCGCAACGCTCTTTCTGCATTCAAAACGACGATGGATTCCTTGCTTGAAAGCAAAGAAAGAGCCCGTTATATCATGGAGAAATCCATCATCCCTCTTGTAACGACAAAAGAGGAAGCCCGTTTCTATTTCGATATGCTTTCGTTGCTTTTCCAAGATGTTCTCTCCGCGAAAAAAGGCGGAAGCATCATCTTATCTAGCTATGCTAATATTATTGAGGAGCTAGCTAAATCGCTCCCTCATGTCGATTCCTCTTTGTTGTCTTTATTAACCCTCAGGGGTGAAATCGAAACCAATATTCATCTAGGACTGCTTTTAGTCCATTTAATCGACACCATCACCAAGGAGTAAACCATGCCTAACGAAACTCTTTATTATGTCGGCGTTAAATTCCAAGGAACGGAGAAATCCTATTATTTTTCCACGGACGACAATACGCTGAAAATTAACGATTATGTCGTTGTTTATACCGTCAATGGCTATGAAGTCGGGAAAATCACGACCCCGATCATGAGTCAGGCTAATTACCATTCTTCTCTTCCTTTGAAGCCGATTGTCCGCAAAGCCAGTCAATCGGATATGTCGACTTATGAATACAATTTGGAAGAGGCTAAGAAAGCCATTGAAATCGCCAAAGAGAAGATTGCTGAACTCGGTCTTCCGATGGATGTAACCGATGCTTTCTATGTCTTAGATGGAAGCCGTATCACCATCACGTTCACGTCCCCGGAAAAGCGCGTGGATTTCCGTGAATTGCTACGCGTCCTCCCTCCTTTGCTACATTGCCGCATCGAATTGCGTCAAATCGCCGCAAGAGATCGTGCCAAAATGACGGGTGGTATTGGCATGTGTGGCTTGCCTTTATGCTGCAGCACTTTTCTCACCGAATTTGAAGGCATCTCCATCGGCAAAGCCAAAAACCAAATGTTGACCCTGAATATCCCAAAGCTCTCTGGGCCTTGTGGGAAATTGATC
>CAMOEH010000163.1 GCA_946612055.1 uncultured Bacillota bacterium
ATTTGCTATGCGTGGGAGAAGGATTTTTTTCTATGGATGAAAACTAGGACAGCGTGAATATAAATTTGTCTCCATCTTTCTCAAGAATCGATGGCATCGGGAACAAGATGTTCAACGAACTTGTGCCTTATTTATCTTTCCTTCGCGTAATCTTTGTGGACCGCAATCTAAGAGTCATCGTTACCAAAAGAGAAGACTGGCTTCGCGACTTAGAAACGGTGATGAAAGGAATCCATAAAGTCTACGAGAAAATGAAATCCGCGCAGTCTTAAGCGCGGAATTTGGATACGAATTCGTCGACCACGTGATCGTATTTTTCTTCGTCGACATAGCGAAGGTGGCTGTGGGCGCCTTTATCCCACCAAACCATTTTTTTATCCGGCGAAGAGTTGATGTCGAAAAGCATTTGGGTCTTTTTGGGCAACGAGAATATGTCTTCTTTGGATGCAACCATGACCATCGGAACTTTGATTTTCGTGACGTTGACGATGGGACCTTCCGTTTTGATGTCGGTTCCATAAAGCTTCTTAATTTTTCGACGGCTATACCAGCAAACCACCCAAGGAAGCCCTCCGTTTTTCGTGGTGCGTCTCCAAAGGGTTTCATAGAAACTGATGTAAAGGCCATCAGTCATGATCCCAACGATATAATCGGGGCAATCCTCTCTGGCGACCACGAAGGAGCAGCTGCAAGATCCGACGCAGATGCCATGGAGAAGAATTTTATTGACGCCTTTGACTTCGTGGAGATATTTCGCGAAAGCCAAAATATCATATTGCTCCATATAGCCGCAGCCGTGGATCGTCCCTTCGCTTTCGCCGTGGGCTCTTGTGTCGATAGCAAGAACGTTGACTCCAGCCCTTTTATAGGAATAGCCATAATAGCAAGAATAAACGCACGTCTCGGGTCTTCCTGGGGCAATGATTACAGCCATGTCTGATCCAAAATCAAAATATTGCCCCGCAAGTTTAAGCCCATCTTCGGTTACGACATGAATGTCTTCGCGAACGTTCTCGTTCTCCTTCTCAAAAGCAAGCGATTGGTTCCACATCGCGACCATCTCTTTGTTCTTCAAATCAGAGCAATGATCCCGCGACCATTTGTCTGGGCGAGATCGGGTCAAAATCATCTTAAAAATTTGCTTAGGCAAAAATAGATGGCAATAAATCGCGGGGATAATCACAGTCGGGATTAATACCGCGAGGACAATCAAGGTTATTTTTAGTGGTTCGCTCATGCGGTTTATTTTACCTTCAACCTCAAGCGAAGACTATCGTAATGTATTCTTTTCGCGTTCGTGTAAAATAAGCGCATGCGCATCGACAAGTTCCTAAAGGTTTCGCGTCTTATCAAACGAAGAGAAGTGGCAAAGCAACTTTGCGATAATGGCGATATCTTCGTTAACCAGAAGCCAGCCAAACCCTCTAGCGAAGTTAATGAAGGCGATGTCCTTCTTCTCCGTTTAGGGCTTCGCCGCATCGAGGCAAAAATTATCTCGGTTAAACCCTTTGCCAACAAAGAACAAGCCCAATCGATGGTCGAGATTCTTGCCGATGAGAAGGCCAAACCGAACAATTCTTGAGCAAATCAATATCGTTTTCTTTGAAATATGATATATTTCTATCACCGCTAGATAACCTCGTGGAAGGAGACAACAACCATGAATGATGGAAACGCCCCAAAAAGAAGTCTGATATCCTACATTCTGCCCTACATCTTGATGGCAGGAGTGGTTGGGATTTTTGTTTATTTGATCGTTTCGCGCTTCGTTTCGAATGGTGAAGAATGGGGCAAAAACGAAATCCTTTTGAATATTGGTGCTACCAAATACGTTGAGACCGAGACCAACCATTATCAACTCGAACTCGATGACTATGATGCCGCAACCAAGAAGATTGTTACGGTTAAAGTCCGCCAAGGGTATAAAGCCGTTACCGTTTCGGGCCGTTACCGCAATACCAACGGCCGCCTTGCTAGTTATTCTTTCCTCGTTGAAGAAGATGCCTGGAACAATGATTACAGCTATCTTTATGATGTTGACGAAGACGGAACATTAGATACGGTGAATCAATACGCCTTATCGCATTATTTTGAACAACGCGTTAATGATCCGAAAAACGAAAACGGTGTCTATGTTGTTGAAGACGCCTTTGCCGTTAGCTTCTGGGACACTTGGGGCCCGACCATCATCACGACCGGCGTCACCTTACTCCTTGTCGTGTTCCTTTATATGAGACTCTCTGCTTCGGTCAATGGATCCAACGGATCGATCATGAGTTTCAACAAATCTCCTGCGCGTCGCGTTGATACGAGTAAAGTCCGCTTTGCGGATGTTGCAGGATGCGACGAAGAAAAAGCCGAGATGGTTGAGCTCGTCGAATACTTGAAAGACCCAAAGAAATATTCAAAATTCGGTGCTCGTTTGCCTAAAGGCGTTCTGTTAATCGGCCCTCCAGGAACCGGTAAAACTTTGTTGGCAAAAGCCGTTGCTGGCGAAGCTGGCGTCCCCTTCTATTCCATCTCTGGTTCGGATTTCGTTGAGATGTATGTTGGCGTTGGTGCTGGACGTGTCCGCGATTTGTTTTTGAAAGCAAAGCAAACCGCCCCATGCCTTATCTTCATCGATGAAATCGATGCTGTTGGTCGTCAACGTGGCGCTGGCTTAGGCGGCGGCAATGACGAACGCGAACAGACCTTGAACCAATTGCTCGTTGAAATGGATGGCTTTGAAGCCAATGCCGGCATTCTTGTCATTGCAGCGACCAACCGCGATGACGTTCTTGATCCAGCCTTAAGAAGGGCCGGGCGTTTTGACCGCACCATTACGGTTTCGATGCCAGACCGTGCGGGACGTGAAGCGATTTTCAAAGTCCATGCACGTGGGAAAAAGATTTCTCCAAGCGTTGACTTTGGTGCTATCGCAAAGCGAACCGTTGGCTTCTCTGGCGCGGATATCGATAACATCTTGAACGAAGCTGCTATCTTGGCCGTTCGTACTGGCAAAGAAGATATTGGTATGGCCGAAATCGATGAAGCCATCGATCGTCGCATCTCTGGACCTGCGAAATCCGGGAAAGGCATGTCGGATATCGAAAGAAAGACCGTTGCTTATCATGAAGCCGGCCATGCCGTCATTGGTATTAACCTTCCTTATTCCGATAAGGTTCAAAAGATCACAATCGTTCCTAGGGGCAATACGGGCGGTCACGTTTTGATGACTCCGGAAGATGATCGTTTCCTCTCGACGAAAAACGAATTGATCGCGCGTATCACCGGCTTGCTTGGCGGACGCACTTCGGAAGAAATCTTCTTCAATGACGTTACTACTGGCGCTTCTAACGACATCGAACAAGCGACACGTATCGCGCGTTTGATGGTCACTGAGCTCGGTATGTCCGATCTAGGCCCAATCCAATACGAAAGAGATACGGGTTCGGTCTTCTTAGGAAGAGATTACGCTTCCACACAGCGCAACTTCTCCACCCAAATCGCTTATGAAATCGATAAGGCGGTTCGCCAAATCATCGATGAAGCTCATGAAAAAGCGAGGGAGTTGCTCCTCGAACACAAAGATCAAGTCATTCTCGTCGCGGAAGCGTTATTAGAAAAAGAAACCATCACCGCCGAGGAAATCGAATACCTCTGCGCTCATGGCACCTTACCTCCTTCTCCTGGAGAGAAAGAAGAGGCTCCAAAAGAAGAATCGGTTCAAGAAGCCGTTGCGGAAGAGGAGAAAAAATAAAGAGAGCGGGCAACGCCCGCTTTTTGCTAATTCCAATGAAAATCGGCGATATTGAAATTCAAGGGCACGTAGTGCTTGGCCCGATGGCTGGCATTACCAATTTGGCTTATCGGGAATTCATGAAGCCTTTTGGCGTGGGGTTAAGCTATAGCGAGATGATTTCCGATTGCGGGATCTCCTACCAAAACGAGAAAACTTATACCTATCTTGCTACGAGTTCGATTGATCGGCCTGTCGGGCTGCAATTATTTGGCTTTTCGATTGAGCATACGTTAAAAGCCATTAGCATCATTGAAAAGAAAGCCGATTATGACATCTTGGACATCAATCTTGGCTGCCCGGTTCCTAAAGTAACCAAGACGGGAGCAGGTTCTTCTTGGCTTTGCCATCCGAAAGAACTTTTTGAGTATATGAAGGCCGTCTGCCAAGCTTCGAGCAAGCCCGTAACCGCGAAGATTCGATTAGGGTGGGATCAGGATTCGATTAACGTATTTGAGATCGTTGACCTTTTGCAAAAAGCAGGGGTTAAGGCTATTTCCATTCATTGCCGAACGAAAGCACAGGGATATTCGGGGCAAGCCGATTATGAAGCAATCCGTGGGTTGAAAGAAAAAATGACCGTTCCTTTGATCATTTCAGGCGACATCTTTTCTTTAGAAAAGGCTATTGAAGCCGTTCAAATTACGAAAGCCGATGCCGTCATGGTTGCTAGAGGTGGCGAAGGAAATCCGTTTCTTATCACCCAAATCAATCATTGGTTTGAAACCGGAGAAAAGCTTCCTAGCCCAACTTTAGATCAGCAAATTGATTATGCTGAGCAATATGCCAAAAAGCTGATTGAACTTAAAGGAGAGGCTACCGCGATTAAAGAGCTTAAAGGCATCGTTCCTCATTTTCTTTCCGGGTTTCCTGGATATAAAAAAGTTCGAAACGAAATCGCGATATATACCAATTCCAGCAAACAACTTTTCGCTTTGTTAGAGGGCATCAAAAGTCGTGGGGGATGCCGATGAGGGAGAATCACGGGTTCCCTGCTTTATTTAATAAAGATTCGCGCGTTTTGATTTTGGGTTCTTTCCCTTCGGTCAAATCAAGGGAAGTCTCTTTTTATTATGGCCATCCCCAAAACCGTTTTTGGAAGATGCTTGCCTTGATTTTTGATGAGCCTATTCCTGTAACAAAAGAAGAAAAGATTTCGTTTTGTTTTCGTCATCAAATCGCTTTGTATGATGCGGTGGAATCTTGCTATGTCACGAATTCTTCAGACGCCTCAATAAAAGGAGTCAAACCAACCAATTTGAAACCGATTTTAGATGGGGCGTGCATTCAAAAAATACTGCTTAATGGCAACACGGCCGCCCGTTACTATTTCCAATTTCAAAAGACTTATCAAAGTATCGAGGTAATAACGCTTCCTTCAACCTCTGCCGCCAATGCTCGTTTTTCTTTGGGTGATCTAGTCAAGGAATGGGGAAAACATTTGTCTTGATGATTTGCGAGAAAAGAGTTTAATATTGCAATCGCATTTGCTTTAGCAAAACGCATTATGGGAAAAAAGAGAGACGAAAAATTAGATTCGGTTCCAGAAGCTATCAAAAAGCGGGACCAACAAGAAATTGATCGCTTGAAGAAGATCAAGGTTTTTCGTTCGCTTGCCCAATATATGAAAGGGAGTTGGCGTTTCGTCTTCTTAGCGTGGTTTTTTGTCGCGATGGAAGTTGTTTGCGAAGTCCTCGTTCCTTTCTTTAGCCGCTTTTTGATCGGAATTATCGACCCTTCGGCTGGCGAAATGGCATCAGCGGGCGTTGATAAAGTTGCAGATTACATTCAACTCAACGTTTCTAATCTTTGGATCTATGCCGCTTTGATGGTGGGCATGGCTCTAGTTTCTGCCGCTACAGGCATTATGGCTGGTTTCTTCGCGGCAAAAGCTTCAGCTAAATTTGGCCATAACCTTCGCCAAGCGATGTATTACCGCATTCAAGAATATTCTTTTGCTAACATCGATAAATTCTCGACGCCATCTTTGGTAACAAGACTAACGACCGACGTCACCAATGTTCAAAACTCCGTGCAGATGGTTTTAAGGACCATTGTTCGCGCGCCGATGATGATGATCTTTGCCTTGATCATGTCGGCCATTACTTCTTGGCAACTTTCTTTGGTCTTCCTTGCTGTTATTCCTTTCTTGGCCGCGGTCTTGTTCGGCGTTGCCATCAAGGTCCATCCGACCTTCGTAAAAGTTTTCAATGCCTACGATGATTTGAATGCTTCGGTTCAAGAGAATCTTCAAGGAATTCGTGTTGTTAAATCCTTTGGCCGCGAGCAATTTGAAAACGAGAAATTCGGCCGCGTTTCTTATTTTATTTACCGCACCTTCATCAAAGCGGAACGCATATTGGCGTTCAACGGCCCAGCGATGCAATTATCCGTGTATGCTTCGATGCTTGTGATTTCTTGGTTCGGCGCGAAGATTATCGTTTCTTCTAACAACGCGGGAACCTTCACCACAGGCGAAATCACTTCCTTATTCACCTACGTAATGCAGATTTTGAATTCGTTGATGTTTGTTTCGATGTCTTTTGTCATGATCATCATCGCGAGAAATTCGGCCGAACGTATTACGGAAGTTCTCCAAGAGGTTCCTTCATTAACCTCTCCGGAAAACGCCATCACCGAAATCGAAAATGGAGCGGTAGATTTCGAGCATGTTTGCTTCCGTTACGATAATGCCGCGAGCAAAAACGTTCTTGATGATATTAACGTTCACATCCCAAGCGGATCGATGGTCGGCATTATCGGGGCTACGGGCTCTTCCAAAACGAGTTTTGTGAATTTGATCGCAAGGTTATATGACGTTAACGAAGGCTCGGTTAAAGTCGGGGGACGCGATGTACGTGAATATGATTTGGCTTCGTTAAGAGATGCCGTCGCCGTCGTTCTCCAGAAAAACGTTTTTTTTACTGGGACGATCCGTTCCAATTTGCTTTGGGGCAACGAAAACGCCACCGAAGAGCAAATGAAGCACGCGGCACATCTAGCTTGTGCTGATGAATTTA
>CAMOEH010000164.1 GCA_946612055.1 uncultured Bacillota bacterium
AAGTTTTCAATGCTGGAGCAGTCGATATCGTTCCCAAGGATATAAGCCCCTTGCAATGTGGCGACTCCACCTTGGTTGATGGCCAATAGGTCATCCGCAGTTTTGATGACTTTGGAAGCAAAGAAGCAAGATACCATTACGGTTTTGTCAGCATAGATGCGGATGGGTTGATCACCAGGGGAAAGAAGATATTCGCCGTTCGCGTCTTTTAAAACAGAGGTGTCGATGCTCAAAACCCCGTTGGCATAAGCATAATGCTTGGAAGAAAGCATGATCTGAGTTCCAATTTGGATTCTAGTAATCGCCCCAGGGATCTCTACCTCAAAATGAAGCGTAGCGGGCAAATCTGTCATATCGATATAAGGGGTACGTGTATAGATAAAATCGCCCGCTTTTGGAGAGAGTTTGTTTCCTCCGCAAGAGCAAAGTCCCATCGCGGCGATGGCAACGAATAAGAACGTTCTTTTTTTCATGGTTTTCTCCTTAATCGCGAACCTTCAAGGTTGGCATCTGGTTGTCGCTTAAATTCCAAAGTCTCGCGTTCAATTCGTAAAAGGAAGCGGGTTTAGAAGCAAAAGTAATGTTGGTGTAATAACTAGACATATCGCTGACGGGTCCACCCCAATCCCAGGTTTGGCCTCCAGCCACCGCGGTATTGGTATAAAGATTGCCAATGTGGAATGTCTGGGCTTTGCCAAAGCCGGCAGGATACGCCGTGTCGGCATAAATGGTCGATTTGCCGGCGTTGTCTTTGACGTTGATGACCAAGTCATGCCAATCGGCTCCTTCTTGAATGACGCCTGCCAAGGCGGCATTGAATTGAACATAACCGTCGACTTGTTTTTCGCCATTGTCGAAACTGTGGTTCACGTCAACGAAGATGTTTTCCAAATGGCCATTGCAGGTGTTGGACAAAAGTCCTCCGCCCCAACCGGATCCCCACTCAGGAATTTCGCCGACAAAGCCGGTATCGCGGATAGAACCGGAAATGTGGTGCCACATGCCTCCATTGGTATAGGCAACGCCTTCGGCAGTGCCCGTGACAGTAAAATTAGAAATGGTATGGCCCTTTCCTTCCAGCACTCCTGCAAAATCGCGGGTGTTGGCGCCGATTTCCATTCCATCGAGATCAATATCGGCGTCCAAGGCGTAATTGCCGGTTATCGTGCCGTTAGCTAAGAGTTTTGTCTTGAAATCCTCTGCGGATTGTATCGAGGCCCACGTTCCGTCTTCGAAATCCGGCTGGACCAGCACGGATTTTTGTTCCACCAAGCAATAAGGGCCAACCCGGACAGTCAATTTTACGAAATCGGTCCCGGCATCGATTGGACGGAAAACCGCGGTTTCGTTTCTGGCTCCTATTGGAGAAAGAACCCCGTTTTGGGATTCCCAAAGATAAGATGGCACGAAATTGGTTGGGTTATGTAGATTGGCAGTGAAAGTAAGGCTTCCCGATCCTAAAACGATAAAATCGCGATCCCCACCAATCGATAAAGTTGGAAGAGAAGATTCCACCACCTCAATTTCATAGGTCGCTTTAATGGAGTCGTCGTTATCGTATGTTACTGTAATAATCGCGTTCCCAACCTTCCTTCCGGTGACGCGGCCGTCATCATTGACAGAAGCCACATCGGGGTTGCTGGAAGTAATCTTGACGCCGAGGCGTTCAATATCGTTAGTAACCGTGATGTTCAATTTGATGGTCTTTCCGACTTCAACCGAAGTTGGCCCACTGACGGAAATTGAGATTCCGGTATCGGGGGTAGCCCCTCGATTACCGCAAGCTCCCAAAAACAAGGAACTCGCAAGAAGTAATAGCACTAAGGATTTTTTCATAAATATCCCTCCAAAATTAGCCTTTCAATCCGCCTACCGCGGTATTTTCCATAATGGTTTTGTTGAAAGCGGCAAAGCCGATAACAACAGGAAGAATGGAAACAATGATGGTTGCGAACAAAATCGTGTAATTGCCGTCGGTCATCATCGTATCGGAAAGCAACTTAAGTCCCACCGATAGCGTCGGCTTGGTGGAAAGGTAAATCATCGGGGTCATATAGTCAGACCATTGACCAATCAACGTAATAATTGCAATCGCGGTCATCGGGCCTTTCGCCATCGGGATGATGATGGACCAGAAGATCCTGAAATCCGATGCCCCATCGATTTTGGCAGCCTCGACATAGGTCCAAGATAGATTCTTGAAAAACGCGTATAGCAGCATGAAGTTCATGCCGAAAGCTCCCGAATAAAGGAAGACGAGGCCAATGACTTTCTGATCGAGATGCATCGCTTTCATTAAGGCAATCTGAGAAGGCAATGAACCAACAATGGGGATGATCATCGTGAAGACGACAACTCCGAAAATGATTCTTCTGCCAGGAAAATTGTATTTGGCGACTACGTAAGCCGCACAACTGGAAGTGAAAACCGCGGCCAAGGTGCCGAAGAAGCAAACTAAAATCGACATCCCAAGCATTTGCAATACGGTGAAACCGTTGGTCTCCGGGCTTGAGAAGGAGAAGGCGTCGACGAAATTCTCTATTGTGAAATGCTTTGGCCAGCCACCAAAATTGTCAATAAATTCAGTTTGGGACTTGAAGGCATTCATTAAGAGCCACAAGAACGGATAAATATAAGAAACCGCGAAAAGGAGGAAAATGACAAACATAACGATGAAAAGCACCTTCTCACCGCGCTTACGCTTATAGAGAATATTGTTTTTGCGGACGTAAGACTCTTTGCGCCTATCGTCCCTCTTCTTCTTAAAAAATTTCTTGATAGCGGAAGCCATTAGAAATTCACCTCCTTGAAGAAGTGATTAAGCAAGGAGCGGACCCCTAAAATGATTGGCGAACCAATAATGGTGCAAATCAATCCCAAGGTAGCCGCATGGACTTTACCCGGGGTGTTGGCTTCGTAGAAAATCTGCAAACCAATGGTTTTGGTTCCATATTGGCCTTCCACAAGCAGCATCGGCTGCAAGAAGGTCCCGAAAAAGCCCATCATCGCAAAGATAAAGAGAGTGGTGATCGTAGGCCAAGTGAGCGGAATGACCACGTGGAAAAATTCCCGGAGAGGAGGGATTCCATCCATTTTGGCAGATTCCAACAATTCTTTAGGAATGCGGCTCATTCCGGCGGTCAATAGCATCACGTCATAGCCAATTCCTGTCCAGAAGCAAAAAATCCAAACCATCCATTTGGCGGTTTTCCCAAAAAACCAGGTGGATGTATCCACGCCAAACCAATGGAATATGGTGGACGTAAAGCCTTGCGCATCGGGCGTGTTCATAAAGGACAAGGTAAAAACCAAGGTCAAGGAAACGATGGGCAAGACAGACGGCAGGTAAAAGATGGCTTTAAAAAAGCCGGCGGCGTAAATCTTTTTGAAAATGAAGTAGGAGAAGAAAAGAGAAATCGGCAAGGTGACAAAACAATTCAATATCACGTAAGCAAAGGAAGCCATGAGCATTTCTTGGCTTC
>CAMOEH010000165.1 GCA_946612055.1 uncultured Bacillota bacterium
TCCGCTTCTATTTCCGCGCTACATCTTGCTTTAAGCAAAGCGATGCCGCGTCTAGCCCAATATCGTCATCATTAAAGGAGTTACCATGCCCAATTTCAAAAAATTATCCAAAGCCTACGAACAAAACGCGTTAGAAGCGTTGACGGAATTCGTCAAACGCGATTCGGTCTATGATCCTACGACCATTAGCGAAGGCGCCCCTTATGGGAAAGGGGTTAAATCCGCCCTGGATTATATCGCCTCTTTAGGAAAGGAATATGGCTTTGAAGTCGATACTTGCGATGGCCGTGCAACCGAGCTTTCTTTTGGCGATGATGATGGCACACTAGTGGGCATCTACGCTCACGCAGACGTCGTTCCTGCCTCAGGGAAATGGGACGTGCCTCCTTTTTCTGGCAAAGTCGTCGGCGAAGGGAAAGAAAAGAAAATGATTTCCCGCGGTAGCAGCGACGACAAAGGACCGCTTATCGCCGCCTTATATGCTTGCAAATTATTGAAAGATAATGGCCTCGTGAAAGGATTTAAGATCCGCCTTGTGGCAGGAGGAGACGAAGAAAGAGGCTCTTCTTGCTTAGAATATTATTTCCATAACCTCAAGAAGAAACCAAGCGATTATGGCTTTACTCCCGATAGCGAATTCCCTCTAATCTACGGGGAAAAAGGCATCGTCCATGGCTATTTGAAGCGGAATATCGATCTCTCGCCTATCATCAATATCGATGGCGGGGTCGTTTCTAATGCCGTCTGCGACCGTCTTTGCTTGACGCTACCTTCCGATAAGGAATTCCTTTCCTATTTCAAATCCAACGGATTCGAAGGGGACGTCAACGAAATGGGCAAGATCATGATGGTTACCTTCAAAGGGAAATCCGCCCACGGATCGACTCCAGAAAAAGGCGTTAATGCCGCGGGCATCGCCTTCAAGGCCATCGGGGATTTCTATCACAATGCTTTCTTGTCCAAATTATCCTTGCTTATCCAAGATGCCAATGGCCAAACCTTCAACGGTTATTCCTTATCTAAGGAATTAGGCCCTTCTACCTTCAATTACGGCATCGTGAAATATGATGGCAAAGCGTTGACGGTGACGGTGGATTATCGCTTTGGCGAAGAAGCTAATCCCGAAGAGGCGATTGTTGCTCTTAAAAAGGGAGCCGAAATGGATTTTGTCCAAACTTCGAAAGCCGAAGTCCTCTTATTCGATAAGAAGAGCCCATTAGTTTCGACTTTGATGAAATCCTATAAGAGGATGACCCATCGTTTCTTCGATAAGCCACTTGCTATCGGTGGCGGTACTTATGCCAAAGAGGCCCCCAATTGCGTAGCTTATGGCTCTGCTTTTAAAAATCATCCTGGCGACATTCATTCGCCGAATGAATACATCTATCTTGACGATCTTTACGCCCAAATCGCGATTTATGCTGACGCCATCTATTCTCTAGGACATCTATCCAAGTGAGGGGACATCACAAAAAATGGGCTGCTCCCTTCTTGCAGGAGCACCCGGAAATCTGCTTGCAAGAAATAAACGCGGACGACGCCTTTTTGAAAGCGAGCCCGCTATATTTGGAAATCGGGATGGGAAAAGGCGATTTCCTGATGGATATGTCTTCTCGCTTCCCTGGAAACTATCTTGGGTTAGAAAGAGAGATTTCCATTTTAGGAATGGCCGCGAAAAAAGCGGTGGCTCTAGAGAAGAAAAACGTCCGTCTTATCGGGGAAGATTTCGATTTCGTTTATGACGGTTTGCCTTTATCTTCTTTCGATATCATCTATCTTAATTTCTCTGATCCCTGGCCAAAAAGACGGCATTGGAAAAGAAGATTGACGACAAAAGAAAGGCTCAACAAAATGGGTTCGCTTCTAAAAGAAGAAGGGCTCATCAAGATCAAAACCGATAACGATGACCTTTATGCCTTCACTTTGGAAAATGCCCCCTTGGCAAAACTAGAAACCCTTGTCGATGAGGAAGATTATCAATTCGATAAAGAAAGCGATTCGATGAGCGAATATGAAGCCTCTTTCCGAAGCCAAGGAAAAAAGATTCACCGCATCATCTTGAAAAAAGGCAAGGAATTTGCCTTGCTAGAAAAGGAGGAATCCCTATGATCCGTTATTTCTATTCCCGGAAAACCGGAGGCGACGTTCTCTATATCGTCATCGAGCCTTCGATCATCCCTGACGAAATTAAAAACGTTGACGGGGTTGTCGCTTTATATAAAGAAGGAAGACTAATTGGAGCTAATCTGCTCGATATTTCCAAAACGATCAAAATCAAATCCACGGGGATGATTCCTTCGCCTTCCAACGTTTTCGTCGATGCCGTGAATTCCCTTTTAGCAAAAGCAGGGGTCTCTCCTCTTCCTTATTGCGAAGATTCTTATTATGAAGTCGGGGAAGTAACCAAAATCGAAGAGCATCCTTTGGATGAGAAACTTTCCATCGTTACCCTTAAAGGCAAAGACAAAGAGTATCAAACCGTCACCCGTTACCATAATTTCGTTGTCGGCGATCTTCTTGTCTATGCCAAATCTGGCTGCATCAAATTCGATGGAACGTCTTTCTTTTCCCATAAAAGCAGAAACATCGATATTGATGTCGAACTTTGCTCGGGCAAAGACCTTCGCTTAAACGAAGAAGAGAAAGAAGCTTTCCTTGCCAAAGAAAGCAAGCAAGGCGAAGACTTCTTCTTAGGAGGTAATTAAGATGGAAGAAATCAAAGAAATCACCTTAAAAGAGCAAGGCAAAATCTCGCGCCTTACCAACAAGACGTTCCAATTCGATCGTCGTATTGGAGAAGGATATTATTCGGCCAATTATTTCTTGAAATCCCGGGCAATCGTCTCCCATTTTGCTCCTGGCCATATCGTGACCGAGCAATGGTTCCAAAGAACCCATGGGGCGATGGTATGCGGGCTAGATGAATCGATCGCGATTCTAAAAGAATTCGCCGCTCATCCCGAAGATCTTGTCATCGAAGCTTTGGATGATGGGGATATCGTCGACGCGAATGAGCCCGTCCTCAAAGTCACGGGAAGATACGAAGATTTCGGCTTTTTGGAATCGATCATCGATGGCATCTTGGCTAGAAGAAGTTCGGTTTCGACCAATACGCATGAAGTCGTTAAAGCCCTAAAAGGGAAAGCAACCTTCTCGATGGCCGACCGTCAAGACGATTATCTCACCCAAAAAGGGGATGGCTACGCTAGCTATGTCGGCGGCATCAAGGCTTATTCGACCGACGCTCAAGGGGAATGGGTTGGCAAAAAAGGAATGGGAACCATGCCTCACGCCCTCATCGAAATCTGCGGAGGCGATGTTTGCAAAGCTAGCGACATCTACCTTCAAGAATTCCCCGATGAACAAGTGACGGCCCTCATCGATTACAACAATAACGTGACGGTAGATGCGGTTAAGCTTGCCTCGCATCTAGGCAAGAAATTAAAAGCCGTCCGCGTCGACACCTCCCAATCTTTGATTGACCATTATTTCGATGACAAGGATACTTCTTCTTTCGATCCCCATGGCGTTTGCAAGCAATTGATCTATGCCTTGAGGAAGACATTAGATGATCATGGCTTTGATTACGTCAAAATCGTCGTCTCTTCTGGTTTCACCGCCAAGAAAATCAAAGAATGGACCGATGAAAACGTGCCCGTCGATATGTATGGGGTAGGGACCTCATTGGTAAAGAATTCCACCTGCGGTTTTACCGGGGATCTTGTCATTCTCGATGGCAAACCCGAAGCCAAAGAAGGGAGAAGCGACATTCCTTCTACGCGATTAAAGCGCGTTAAAATCTAACTCTTAGCCCCGATTCATGGGGCTTTTTAAATGGAAATCAAGCTTTCTTTTCGGGCTATAAATGTTTCGTCAAGGAAAAATTGTAAAAAATTTCAAAAA
>CAMOEH010000166.1 GCA_946612055.1 uncultured Bacillota bacterium
CGCCGTCTTCTTTCTTACTGTCATCCTCGTCTTCGGATTCATCGCCATCATCGGAAATCGCTTTGCCTTCCATGGCGGCGTTATAAGCGGCGTTTTCTTCTTTGTCTTCTTTGTCTTCGTCACTTTCTTCGACTTCGGTATAGACGTCATTGACATCAATATGGACCTTGTCATAGGTGTGGCGTTCGCGAAGATCCCAGATGTTGCCCGTCAAAACGACGAAACGGCCATTGAGGGAAAGATCGGTATAGAAATGACCGATGCGGGAAGGTTCTTCCTCAGGGGTGATCTCTAATTCTTCTTTCACCTTTTCCCAAAGATCGGTGAAACTGACTGGTTTTTGTGCCTCGATAAGAACTTTCAAGGCGACATCAAGCATGCTTCCTTCTTTCATGTTATTAACTCCTTTTTTAATCTGTTACATCTTTTCCGGCGCGGAAACTCCAAGGATTCCAAGGGCGTTGCGGAGAACGATACCGCAGGCTTTTATAAGCGCTAAGCGAGAAGATGTCAATTCCAAGTTGTCGCGATCGATGATGCGGCAAGCGGCATAGAACTCGTGGATGAGTTCGGCCAAACGGTGAATATAAGAGGCGACTTTATAGGGTGCCCTGCTTTCCGCCGCGCCCTCTATCATACTCGGGAAATCGGCCAAATGCTTCAAAATCGACATTTCCGATGGTTCTTTTAACATCTTTGCCGATTCGTCTAGAGGAATGTCTGATCCCAAATTCAGTAAGGAATGGCAACGGGCGTGAGCATATTGAGCGTAGAAAACCGGGTTATTGGAAGATTGTTCCATCGCGAGGTTGTAATTGAAATCCAAATGGGAAGAGGGGCTTCTTTCTAGGAATAGATAGCGCACCGCATCCACGCCACAATCTTCAACGAGTTCGCGATGGGTAATGGCTTTCCCCGTGCGCTTGCTCATCTTCACTTCAGCGCCATCGCGGTAGACGCGCACGATTTGGACCAATTCGACATCCAAAGCGTCTTCGGGATAGCCCTTCATCATCAAAGCGCTCTTCATACGAGCGATATAGCCATGGTGATCGGCGCCAAGGACGTCGATAAGTTTGTCATAGCCACGAGACATTTTGTCGTAATGGTAGCAAATGTCTGGCATGAAGTAGGTATACATCCCATCCGATTTCACAATCGGGCGATCTTTGTCATCTAAGAAAGACGTTGTTTTCAAGAAAGTGGCATCGTCTTTCATATACACGTACCCTTTCTTTTTCAAAAAAGCGATCGTGTCTTCAATCGTGGTTCCGTTGCGGATATCCGATTCATAGGAAATGCGATCAAACTTCACGCCGAAGTCGGCCATGTCCTGACGGATCTTCTTTAATTCCGCTTCAATCCCATAATGAATGAAGAAATCATGGGATACCTCGTTATTTTCAAGATAACGGTCTCCGAACTCATCTTTGATTGCTTTAGCAATCTCAATTAAATCGACGCCATGGTAATCGTCTTCGCCTAGTTCCACTTCTTCTCCGAAAAGTTCATGGTAACGAACGCACAAAGAATGGCCCAAATGTTCGACTTGGTTGCCGCAATCATTGAGGTAATATTCACGGGTCACGTCGTATCCGGCTTTGCTAAGCAAATTGGCAATCGAATCACCAACAGCAGCAATACGGGTATGGCCTAAATGCAAATCTCCGGTTGGATTAGCTGAAACAAATTCGATGTTGATGCGCTTTCCTTTGGGAGGAAGCTGACCATAGGTTTCATCTTCTTTTAAAACTTTGGCAACAATGCCTTGAAGAGATTCTTTCTTCATAAAGAAATTGATGAATCCGGGGCCTGCAATCTCAATCTTCTCAATGCTTGGATCTTGGATTGCTTGCGATAATTTGTTTGCCACTTCGCGCGGAGCCAAAGCAAAAACGCGGGAGAATTTCATAGCAACGTTAGTGGAGTAATCACCATGGCTTGCTTCTTTGCTTCGTTCAATGACGATATCGCTTTCTTGGAGGGTTACTCCTAAAGAAGAAGCGGCATTCTGAATGATTTTCTTCAAAGATTCTTCTTGCGTCATAATTCCTCCTTTTCCAGCATAACAGCTGCTTTAACGGCGATAGCTTCGCCTTTTCCAATTTCTCCTAAGCCTTCGTTCGTCTTTGCATGAATCGCGATTTGAGAAGGCTCTACATGCAACAATTCGGAAATATGGGCTTTCATTTGATCGATATAAGGCCCCATTTTCGGCTTCTCCGCGATGATGATGATGCTTGCGTTAGAAAGACGATATCCCGCCCCTTTTACTTCCTCATAGCACTTTAAGAGTAAGGAAGAAGAATCCGCATCTTTAAAGGCAGGATCGGTATCGGGGAAATGGGTTCCGATATCTTTAGATCCAATCCCAGCGAATAAGGCATCGATCAGTGCATGGAGCAAGGCATCGGCATCGCTATGTCCGAGAAGGCCTTTCTCAAAAGGAATCTCCACGCCTCCTAAAAGGAGCTTTCTCCCGCTTTGGAGGCGATGAATATCGGTTCCAATCCCAACGCGATAGCTCATACATTGAAACGGAAGAAGACGCAATCGCCGTCTTTCATCCGATAATCCTTTCCTTCGATGCGGAGTTTGCCGTTTTCTTTCACCGCTGCTTCCGATCCATAGAGTTTCAAGCATTCGAAGTCATAGACTTCTGCTTTGATGAACCCTTTTTGGAAATCGGTATGGATGATGCCAGCGCATTCTGGCGCGCTCATGCCATTGACGAACGTCCAGGCGCGGCATTCATCGCTCCCGCAGGTGAAGAAAGTCGAAAGGTTAAGCAAGCGATAAGCCGCTTTGACCAATTTATCTAAGCCAGATTCACTCGCTCCCAAAGAAGAAAGGAATTCTTTTCTTTCCGCGGGATCAAGCTGGGAGATTTCGTATTCGATTTGGCAAGAGACAGGGATGCATTGTGCGCCTTGCTTGGCAGCAATTTCTTTGACTTCTTGGTAATAAGAGCAAGATTCAAGATCCGTGTAATCGCTATCGGCGACATTAGCGACATAAATAATGGGCTTTAAGGTCAAAAGGAAGAAGTTCTTCCTCGCATATTCGATTTGCTCATCGGAAAGATCTTTGCATAGGCGAGCAGGGAGCCCTTGATCGAGCAGCTTCTTAATCGAAGTAAGGATCGGCATTTCGTATAGAGCGACTTTATCTTTAGATAATCTCGCTTTAATCTCTTGCTTTCCGATGCGGTTATTGACGGTTTCTAAATCCGCCATCGCGAGCTCCAAATCAATGATTTCGATATCTCGGCTTGGGGAAACACTATTTTCTACGTGGATGATTTCGCTGGAATCAAAGCAACGAACGACTTCGCAAATCGCGTCCCATTACCGAATCGCAGCAAGGAATTGATTGCCTAGGCCTTCTCCGCTGGAAGCGCCTTTAACCAAGCCAGCGATATCGTAGAATTCGAAAGTCGCGTTGATTTTCCTTGCGGGATGGAACATTGCGTCGAGATAATCCAAGCGTTCATCGGGAACGATAACAACCCCAGTATTGGGTTTGATCGTGGCAAAAGGATAATTGGCCGCCTCCACATGAGAATTGGTGATGGCGTTGAACAAGGTGGACTTGCCCACGTTAGGCAATCCGACGATTCCGGCTTTTAAAGACATAGATAACAGTTTCGCTCCGAGGCAAGGAAATTGTATTCTCATCTTCATCAAGAAGATAGAGAAAAATAAAAAAGCCTCGCACTTGGCGAGGCGAACCTTCTGCTTCTAAGAAGATTAGTTTGCAGCGACGTCGATTTTTTTCACGTTCTCGGCACGCGGGCCCCTATCCGATTCTTTGATTTCGAACTCGACTTTTTCGCCGGGGGCGGCGGTCTTGTAGTCGTCCATCAAGAGAGCGGAATAGTGGAAAAAGTAGTCACGGTTGTCTTCGGCGCGAATGAAACCATAGCCTTTTTCCTGGTTGAACATTTTCACTGTTCCCTTCATTGAGATCCTAACCTTCCTGACCTGAATTAGTCTTGATAAGTATACCACTAATTTACAATTGCAATCATAGTATATTTTTGGCGAAATTATGCACTTTTGCCCAGAAAAATAAGACAAAATTGACAAAAATGTCAAAGATGATGACATTGGCCAAAATGCAGAGGGTCGGAAGCCAAGGAAATGACCAAGATAAAGGCGCGTTGAATAAGCGAGCCAAATACCAGTTGACGCCCCATTGCGCAACGAAGATGGCAAGAATTGCAAACATAGAAGCGATAAAGGAGACAAGCAAGGCCTGGGACAGATAATTTTTAGCAATCTCTTTTCGGCTCATCCCTAAGCTATAAAGCATATGGCCTTCCTTGATGTTTTCTTTGATGGTCAAAGCTAATGTAAAGGCAAAAAGCAAAGAGGACAAAACGATCGCCAAAGCGGAGAAAGCGAATAAGATCCCTTTGACATACCCTAGCGTCTCCGCGACAGAAGAAGCAATTTCTATCCCAGGCGAATAGAAAGCGAATTGAGGATATTCTCGACTTAGCGTTTCAACTAAACGCGAACAAGCAGACTTGCTCTTGCAATGGAAAATAACGCCCGTCGGTTCTAAAGAGAAGCCGCCTAACCCAAGTTGATCAAAGAAGAAATCAACCGTCCAATCCGACACCACATAAAGGGTGTCATTTCTCTTTTTTACGATACCCGTGACTTTAAGTTCGCAGGAAACGAAATCACGAATAAACCGTTCTCCAACTTGTTTACCTTCCTTTTCATAAGCGAAATAAATCGATTCCGGATAGCCCCATTTCTTCGCCAAGGAAGAAGATAACATCACTTCTTCCCCAGAAGTAGGAATGCGCCCTTTCTTGCACGTGGATAAATCCGCGCTTAGTCGACAAGAAAAAGAAGATGCCAAAACATTAAGGTCGCGGACGGAATCGGGTAGATCTAAAAGCGCATCAGATTGCGATGCTGGCAAATTCTCATAAGCCTCTTCCGCCTGCACAATCGCCTCTTTATCAAAG
>CAMOEH010000167.1 GCA_946612055.1 uncultured Bacillota bacterium
CCCGTTTGAAGAAGCTAATCGACATCAAGGCGCCCTATGTCATCTTGATGAACGAGAAGCGTATGCTTCAGGAAGCCGTCGATGCCCTTATCGATAATGGCCGCCGTACCAAAGCCATCACCGGCAGCAACGGCCGTCCCTTCAAGTCCCTAAGCGCCGCCTTAAAAGGCAAGCCCGGACGTTTCCGTCAGAACCTCCTTGGCAAACGTGTCGACTATTCCGGACGTTCCGTTATCGCGGTCGGACCAGACCTCAAGATGTATCAATGCGGATTGCCTCGCGAGATGGCGATCCAATTGCTCCGCCCCTTCATCGCGGCCATCTTGATCCAAGAAAAAGTCGTTTCCGCCCACAAAGCCGCGGATAAATTCATCGATCGTTACGATCCGATTGTCTTCGACATCGTCGAAAAGATCATCTCGGAGCACCCGGTCCTTCTTAACCGCGCCCCGACCTTGCACCGTCTTGGTATTCAAGCCTTCCAGCCGAAGCTCGTCGAAGGACGCGCGATCCGTTTGCACCCGCTTGTTTGCCCTGGCTTCAACGCCGACTTCGACGGTGACCAGATGGCTGTCCACGTGCCATTAGGAAAAGCGGCTCAGCAAGAAGCCATCGAATTGATGCTTGCTTCCAATAACATCCTCGGGCCGAAAGATGGTAAAGCCATTGTCGTTCCTTCTCAGGACATGATCCTTGGCAACTTCCACCTTACCACCGAAGAAACCAGGGAAGATTTCCTCTCCCGTGCGAAAGATTTGGAATCCATCGAATCCAAAGAAGAGAAGACCCACGTCGCCGAAAGCGAACGCAGCGAGATTCTCTTGATGGCCGAAGCCGATCGCCGCTACGCCGAAATGGAAGGAAAGATCTTCCACTCCGTTGACGAAGTCAAATTGGCTTACGAAACCAAAGTCATCTCCTTGCATAACCGTATCGCGATCCCGGCTCACGCCGTCCATAAAGACGAATGGCTATCAGAAGAAGTCCGCGCTGGCAATTTGCCCGAAGGCGTCGAGAAGAAATATCTCATCACCTCCGTTGGTAAAGTCCTCTTCAACGACATCTTCCCCGATGATTTCGTCTATATTAACGACAAGCCTTCCGCTGGTGTGGAAGAAAGAGCCTCTTGGTTCGTTTCTCCGGAAGAAGTCCTTGAGCAGCTTGGCGACAAATACGATGAGAATTCGCCTTTGTCTCCTCTTGCCCAATATATTGGAACCTTGCCGAAGAAGAGCCCGATCTCCAAAAAGACCTTAGGACCTCTCATCGACATGGTCTTCAAGAAATATGGCACCTCCAAAACCTCTGCCGTCCTCGACAAGATCAAGGACCAAGGGTTCAAATATTCGATGATTTCCTCCGTGACGGTCGCGATCTCCGACATCAATGATGTCAAAGGCAAAGAAGACCTCGTCAAAGAAGGAAACGAGAAAGTCGAAAAGGTCGAGAAATTCTACCGCAGAGGCTATCTCACCGCGAAAGAACGCCACAACAAGATCGTCGATATTTGGAAAGGGGTCACCGACGCCGTTGCCAAACTCGTCTCCGCTGAGATGAAACGCAACCCGCGCAACCCGCTTGTTATCATGGCTGACTCTGGATCCCGTGGCTCCTTGGATAACTTCAAGCAGCTCATCGGTATGAAGGGCCTCGTCATGAACCCGAAAAACGAAGCCATCGAGCTTCCGATTATCTCCTCTTATCACGAAGGACTTCGTGTCAGCGAATACTTCAATAACACCCACGGCTCCCGTAAAGGTGCTGCCGATACGGCTCTTAAGACGGCTGACTCTGGTTATCTCACCCGCCGCTTGGTCGACGTCTCTCAAGACGTCATCGTCCGCGAGGAAGATTGCCATTGCGACCATGGCTTCCGCGTCCGCGAAATCCGCGACACGAGCCGCGACGCCGTCATCCGCACCCTCCAAGAGCGCATCATCGGGCGTTATGCGATGCATGATATCCTCGACAAAGAGGGCAAACTCCTCGTTCGTGGCAACACGATGATCACCCCCGAAGATGCCGACGCCATCGTTGCTAGCGGGATCAAGGAAGTGGAAATCCGCACGATCTTCACCTGCCAGACCCGCAATGGTGTCTGCCAGCACTGCTATGGTCTTAACATGGCTACCGGAAGCCTCGTCAACCTTGGCGAAGCCGTCGGTATCATGGCTGCTCAATCCATTGGTGAGCCAGGCACTCAGCTTACGATGCGTGTCTTCCACACCGGTGGTATGGCCGCTAGCGACATCACCCAAGGTCTTCCCCGTGTCCAAGAGCTTGTTGAGGCTCGTAACCCGAAGGGCGAAGCCCTCATCTCGGAAATCGCTGGTAAGGTCGTCAAGATCACCCCAGTTGGTGAACGCTTCGAAGTCACCGTCAAGAATGACCTAGAAGAAAAGACCTATTCCACGAGCTATGGCGCTCACCTCCGCGTCAAAGTCGGTCAAGAAATTGAAAACGGCGCGAAGATCACCGAAGGTGCCATCAACCCGAAGAAACTCCTTGAAGTCGGCGACGTCGAGAAACTCGAAGTCTACATGATCAAGGAAATCCAGAAGGTTTACGCGGCTCAGGGTATCGGCATCTCCGATAAGCACCTCGAAATCATCATTCGTCAGATGCTCCGCAAAGTCGTCATCATCGATGGCGGCGACACGGATATGCTCCCTGGCACCCGCGTTTCGACCGAATACTTCACCGAAGCTAACGGTCGCGCCCTCATGGAAGGCAAGCGCCCAGCTGCCGCTCAGCCTCTTGTCCTTGGCATCACCAAAGCGGCCTTGGAGACCGATTCCTTCCTCTCCGCCGCCTCCTTCCAGGAGACGACCCGCGTCCTCACCGATGCGGCCATCAAAGCCAAGAGAGATCCTCTCCATGGCTTGAAGGAAAACGTCATCACCGGCAAGCTCATCCCTGCGGGAACTGGCTTGCGTCAAGAAAGCGAAGAAGAACTCGAAGAATTCTCCGTCCTTGAGGCGATGCAGAAGGTCAAAGACCAATACGTCGAGAAACACGACCGTTTGGCCGAAGGCAACTAACCTCAATTCCACTAGCCCATCGCGCGAGCGGTGGGCTTTTGTTATAATCAACACATGAAACCAAACCGCATCCTTGGCTTAATTTGTAGCATCCTTCTTTCTTCCTGCGCGATGCCGGAAATTTCGATCTCAACGGAAAGCTCTTCTAGCCAAGAGACTTCGACTTCGAAAACGGAGGAATCGATTTCAAGTTCAACCTCCTCTTCTTCGGAGGAATCTTCCATTTCGACCTCCTCTTCTTCCGAGGAGCAAACTTCTAGTACCTCTTCTTCGGAGGAATCTAGTTCTAGTTCGTCTTCTTCAACGGAAGAAAGCAGTTCATCCTCTTCTATTTCTCCTGAGCCTTTAGATGCTCCGGTTACCCTAGATTTATATGCATTCAACGATTTCCATGGGAATGTTTTGGATTCTAGCAATGGGCTTGGGATCACGAAAACAACGACCTTGCTTCGGAATTTGACGCAAGGGCAAGAACCTTTGTTCTTATCCCAAGGAGATATGTGGCAAGGGAGCATGGAATCCAATTTGACGCGAGGAGAGCTCGTGACGAGATGGATGAACCAAATCGGATTCTCGATGATGACGGTTGGCAACCACGAATTCGACTGGACTACCTCTTATATTGCCCAAAATGGCGAAATCGCTTCTTTCCCGATTTTGGGGATCAACGTCATCGATGTAGAAACGCAAGAAAGGGCCTCTTTCTGCCAGCCTTCCACCGTGGTGACTTCCCAAGGGATTAAGGTTGGGATCATTGGAGCGGTGGGGGATTGCTATTCCTCGATCTCCGCTTCGATGGTAAGAGATGTCCGCTTTGCCGTTGGGGAAGAATTGACCGCTTTAGTCCAAGAAGAATCCCATCGTTTGAAATGTGAGGAAGGATGCGATTTCATCGTCTTTTCTTGTCACGATTCTTACCAGCATTACGACACGAACCTAAGCCAAGGCGAGGATAAAGTCGACCTCGTTTTGGAAGGCCATACCCACGAAGATTATCGCGAAATCGATTCTTATGGCGTCTATCACGTCCAAAGCTATGCCCAAAACGGCAGCTTCAACCACGTTGCTGTATCTTTTAACGAAAATCGAGAAGTCACTTCGGTTACGGCCGAAGGCATCTACACCTCTTCTTACGCGGATTTAGAAGAAGATGCAGAAACGCTGTCTTTGCTTAACGAATATGCCGAGGAATTTGCTTCCTATTATGAACCTTTAGGCTATAACGCCTCCTACCGTTCTTCGCGGGCTTTAAGGAAGACGGTCTCTTCTCTATATCTTGAACACGGCCTAGCCAAATGGGGCGAAGATTACGATATCGTCCTCGGAGGAGGATACCTCTCTTGCCGTAGTCCATCTTGCTTGGAAGTAGGGGACGTGACTTTGGCGATGTTATATACCTTATTCCCCTTTGATAACGATTTGGTTCTTTGCTCGATTCCTGGCGAGATTTTGGATCAATGGGTCCGTGGCGTTGGTTCGCAAAGCCACAATTATTTCCTTTCCTATTCTTCTTATGGAGATGAGGTGAAAACGATGGTGGATACCACCAAGAATTATTATGTGGTCACGGATACCTATACTTCCGATTACGCGCCAAACCAATTGACCGAAATCGACCGATATTCCACTTCCGGGTATTATGCCCGCGATATGCTTGGGGAATATATCGCCGCGGGAGGATACGCGACCGAGTCATGAGAAAGAAAAATTTTCTTTTATTAGCCTTATCTTTTTCTTTGCTCTCGTGCGCGGGCAAACCTTTTTCTTTTTATTATCCTGGGGAACTAAATGAATCCCCCTTCCTTTATGAAGAAAAAGAAGGATATAACCGCGTTGGAGAATTTGCTTCTTTGTCCTTTGCCGACAAGACTTTCTCTTCGGAATATCGACAAATCTATGAAAGCAAAAGCAGTGCGGGCGTGGCTCATTATGCTTTGCCTTCATTAGGGAAGCAAAAGATCCTCGTCATCCCCGTGGATTTCGTCGATGCGCCTTCCTCTTCTTTAGAAAATAACGCCCTTTCTTATATCCAAGAGGCTTTCTTTGGGGATAAGGCCCATTGCCAATACGAAAGCCTAGCTTCTTATTATGACCAAAGCTCCTACCACCGTTTCCAAATCGCAGGGAAAGTGGCTTCTTCTTGGTATCGTCACGAAAAAAGCGTCGAAGAGCTTTCTTCGATTTCTTCTCCTTCTGCTTGCCGTAATGAGCTCGCTTCGATTTATGAGAAGGCTTTGCATTGGTATGACTTAACTTATCCTGAAGACCCTTCTTCCAATTATGCCTTTACTGCTAGCGATGGCTCGAAGATTATCCCCGTCCATTTCCTTTATTCAGCTCCTTATAATCACGAAGAGGATGGACGTTCTTCCTTTTTCTGGGCGTTTACGATCAATCATCCCGCGCCGATTTGCTGGACCTCTTATGAAATGCTCCATCTTTCTAGAGGCAAAATCGACGCCCATACGATCATCCACGAAACCGGGCATATGCTTGGATTAAAAGATTATTACCATACCTCTTCCCCTCAATTAGAACG
>CAMOEH010000168.1 GCA_946612055.1 uncultured Bacillota bacterium
CAATCTTTCGATAACGATGAGATTAGCTCCGTCGATGGAGAAGAAGGGAAATATGTAGATCCTAAGCTTTCCTTATGCACGGAAATTCGCGGATCCTATAAATCAGATCGCCCCTTTACTTTGGATCCCACGAACGAGAATATCCGCGTTTGGGATGATCTTTATCTTTATGAATATGATTATTTCCAACTAATCGCGGTTGGAACCTCCGCGATTTATTACCAAGTCGATGAAGCTTCCACCCAATTTGTTGAATATAATGGCACCCGGCCCCAAGCAACGATTAAAGCCGGAGAATCGGGCATCTATACGCTTAGTTTTGATATTGAAAGCAAATTATTCCATCTAGAGTTTAAAGAAGAAATAATCACCCCCGTGTACGAGAAAATGAATGGATGCGATGTCTATTCGTTAAGCCACGATGGTTTTATGGAATTGACGCCTAATCCCGATAACGAAGAAGAATTGATGATCTCTAATTATTCGGTGGAGATGGGCGAATATATCTCTTTCTATGAACACGGAGATTATCATCTAAGCAATTACAAAGTCGTTCCTGATTCTTCCCTTTTAAGGAAATTAATCAGTGGCATTGATGACGGGGACGCTAATCCGGGGATCATGATTGGGGGCAACTATAACCTTTATATCAACCCGACAACCTACGCCTTCCGCGCCGAACTTTTAAATCCAGATGAAGCCACCTATTCTTTGCTGACGATTGAAGGCGAAGATTACGTTGCTATTTCCCATGAAGTTGGTGACCCATCCTATTTATATCGTCTCCAATTTACGGTGGAGCGGGAATATCAATCCATGCCCCTTCTTTTCAACGAAAAATACCAGATGTTTGAACTTGATGTCGTTCCAAATGACAGTGTGACTTCCTATGGCCAATTCAAGATCCCAGGGTTATATGCTCTCGAGATTAATTTGAAGGAATTCACCATCGAGGCGACTTACCTCCCACAATAAAGTTTATCTAATCAACAATCGATAAAGCCTTTTGGCTTTTTTTTGAAATTTATCACGCTTATGAATGATTAGCGTTTTTTTGAATGCGACTTTTTGCTAGAATGGCACTCGCATTAACGGAGTGCTTGTCATTTTTTTTTTAACTGATAAATTTATAAGATGTATGCATTCGCATAATCTTGAAATCGCCGGCCCGTTGACGCGAAAAAGCACGATTCGCTTTTTCGGCGAATCCATTCGCCAACTCGGTTATTTGTTAATTCACCGATAAAGTGAATACTACTTGCGAGGAGGCGTTCAACATGACGTTAGGCCAAAAAATAAAGAAACTGAGGGCGGATAAAGGGCTGACCCAAAAAGATCTCGCCGATCAATTGCACGTCGCTTTCCAAACCGTCAGCAAATGGGAAAGCGATACGAACGAACCAGACATAGCAACATTGAAGGAAATCGCCAAATTGTTTGACGTGACTTTGGATTCTTTGGTTGATGAAAACGAAGTATCAACCGAAGAAGAAAAAGCGGCGGCTCCTGATTCGCAAGAAGCTGTTACCAAAACAATTATAATCCATCAAAATGAAGCACACGTGTGCGCTAAATGCGGATTGGATATCCCCGAAGATGATCTAGTTTCGGAAGACGCAACCAAAAAGGAAAGGCATGGACGTCATACCAGAACCGTTTCTATCGGCCAGACCTATTATCACAAACATTGTTTGGAAGAAATCAAAAAGGAAAGATTCAAAGCCGCCGAAAGAGCAAGAAAAATCAAAGCTGAAAGCAGCAAAAAGAAATGCTTTGGCTGGGGAATTGCCGCTGGAGTGGTGGCTTTTGGCATTGCTTTGACAATCTTTCTTTTCCATATGGATGTTGTCCACCCTGCTTTAGGAGTCTTGTTCAGTTTGATCATCGGCTATGGCCTATTCTCGATGCTTTATTGCATCTTATCCGGCTCTTATTTAGGCGAATTTTTCGTGTGGTGCGCTAGCCGCTCCATTCGCTTTCCCGCCTTGATTTTCAGTTGGGACTTAGATGGGTTTGCCTGGCTGATCGCGATGAAAATATTGTTTGCGGTCCTTGGGTTCCTCTTCGGCGTGTTTATTTTCCTTTTCGCCGTTGCGGCCTCGTCTATTTTGGGGATGATCTCATTCCCGTTCATTTTGGTTCATAACATCCAAACCGATTACGCGGATGCTTTTTAAGGAGGAATAATAAATGAAAAAGAAACATCTTTTCTTGGCGGCAATCTTGCTAGGATCGCTTCTAAGCTCATGCGGAGGGAATGGCGCCTCATCTTCTAGTTCATCATCTACTAGCGTTCCGCCCGCTCCCGTGACGGATTATAAAAAGCAATTCAATGCGGCTAGAAAGAAATCCGTCGAAGCCAATCAATATCAATACGATTTTGCTCTGACGGCTAAAATCAAATTCAAAAGCGCGGCATCGTTCTCTCCGGCTGTCTATTCAGGGACTACCTATGTGAATGCTTCTAATGAGGACACGCAGTTTCTCCAAAAGCGGAATGTAAGCGGTCTATTGGTCATCGATAGCACCAACTACATTTATAATGTTGGAACGGATTTGGTGAAGATTTCCGCCGATGAAGATAAAGACTTCTCCGTGGTGAATCACGAAACGGTCTCTTCTGTTTACGATTTCGATAAGAACAATTTTGGTTATATCCTTAAAACCTTAAATGACAACCAGTGCTTGACTGCCACGTATTCACAAGGGAAATACAATTTATCCTTGCACACCAATTTCAGCCAAGATTCTTTGCTTGGCGTTTTGAATTTCATCGATAGCAAAACCATATTGAAAGCTCTAAATTCTTACACTAAGGAGCAGTGGGGCGTTGGATTAAGCGTTAATGCCTGGGCAACGCTTAGCGATGACAATCAATATTTGAAAACGTTCCATTTCGATGCCTCCGTTTCGATTAAAGACACTTTCGATATTGGCTTTGAATATGAACAAACCTTTCAAAAATTCAGCAACGTATCGATCGCTTTGCCTTCGTTTGAATCTTCGGTTGTTTCTCAAGATGAAGTTCAAACGAAATTAAATAAGATTTCAAATATCTATAACGCCAGCAAAAATGCTGCGACTTCCTATTACGATTATGATGTTAAGACGACGGTAGATCATGGCGTTTCTAAAGGAAATCCTCTTGGTTTAGCCGTCAATTCAAGAACGCGGGGATATGCCAAAAGACAAATCGTTGACGATACGGTTTTCTTCAACAATCGGCTTCTTGTTGATAGCGATTATAAAAACAAAGATCAATACCCTGACTTAGTCAAAGATTATGATGCTTATCGCGCGAAATTAAACGACGAGAATCAAACCGTATACGACGTTTTGGATCCAAAAGTTGGATTCAATGAATACACGGAGCTCACGGAATATGATGAAGAGGATATCGATGAATATTATATGCTCCCTGCAGCAGATACCTTGACCTACGATTCTGTGAAAGTCATTAAGCAAACCACGGATAAGACAGGCAACAATGTCTATAAATTCGGATTGTCCACCCAAGGCGTCGAAAGGCTGCTGAAAGAATACAACAAATCCTTCCGGATGGATTTCAATAGAGTCACGATTTTCGATATTTACAAAATCAGTGCCGACTTCGTCGCGAAGAAGGCTTTGTATACCGTCGTGACTAACCCAGAAAACAATCAAATCCTTTCGGTTGATCTGGATTTAAAAGGTTTCTATACCGAATTAGATAGCGGCGATCAAGTCAAATACCGTTTGGAAGTCGCCATCGATTACGATTGGTCGAAAAGCTATACGGCCGTCAGCGACAAGAAAGACATCGATAACAATTAAATAGGCTTAAAATGAGGATGAGGTGAATCGCATGGACATTGAAACAAAAGAAGTCATCGACAGTTCGGATAGCCTCAAATTTGGTTGGAAGTTAATGGAAACCAAAAGGGTTCACCACGGCCCGCACCATTCCACCAGATATGTTCTTTCCCGCGATAAGCAGATGCCAAATTACGAAAAGATTTCTTCGCTTGAAAGACAATACGCTTCTTTAAAGGGGCAGCTGAAAACATATGAACCGATGGATCCTTTGATCGGAATTGCTACCTTTGTTCTTCTCGTGATTCCATTCATTATTTACGTGCTTTTTAAAAGGAATCAAAAGAAAGACATCGAAGAACACAATATTAATATTCGAAGACGAATGTCCGCGGTTTTAAAAGAAGTCCAGCCTTTGCTTTGAGGCGTTCCAGGTTCGGTTTATCTAGTATTGAAAACTAGTAATTAGATTTTAGTTCCTGTTTAGATATCACGTATCCTTTCTTTTCCGTGCTGAAAAAATATTTTCCTCTTCCATTTGCTTTTGATTTTGGTATGGTAATAAGGCCAAAGATAATGACAATCTTTGGACATACTGTAAAAAGTTGGAGTTACTATGGTTATCGTATTCATCTGC